>JAAFJK010000001.1 GCA_013298105.1 Cytophagales bacterium | reverse complement strand
GCGTTGCAATGACCACTTGCCTACCAGCCACGCCTCGCGCTTGCCTGCCAGCTCCACTTTGATTATCTCAAAAGTGAGTTTGCCCATAGCTTCGGCATTGGGATAAGATTTTTGGTAATTTGTAAGGGTAGTTTGCCAGCCTTTACTTACGCCTTTGCTTCCTATAAAAAGGAGTTCGGGCGAGTTCCAATAGCCTTCCATGAAGCCCTGTAGGTCGGCTTTGTTCCATGCTTCTTCTTGGAGGCGCATGACTTCTCTGATGGCTTGCTCGGCTTTATTTTGTGCCAGTACGGGCGCGGAGAGCAAGAGGAGGTAGGCAAGGAGGTATTTCATGATTTTTGATTTACGGTTTATGATTAAATTTAATACAAGCCCCATTCGACAGCCCTTTTTACAGCTTCTACAGTGCTTTCAAAATGTACTTTCAGTTCTGCATTGCGGTAGGTAAGTTCTTGATGAAGCCATGCGAGCCATTTGCGCATCTCTGTTTTTATTTCATTGACTACATTGAGGTCTTTCATTTTGGGGGTTTCGATGATGTTTTTTGTCCTGTCTATCTTTAGTTCGTGCCAAAACGTAGGCAGGAGCAATTTATGACCTGTGCCATAGTTTAGCCCACGTTTTATATTTAAAACTTCACTTGCATCTGTGAGTGGCATATAAAAAATATCATCTTTGATGAACGTTTTGTCCCATTGTATTTGTGGAGAACTTAAAAGATAATCTTCAACCTTGCCTACCTCTCCGCTTATTACGTCTTGCTTAATTTTTTGGTGCAAACAGTTATCCAAATAATCGCCTGAAGCCACATACAAAGGCAAAACCAATCGTTCATATTCTTGGAATAGATATTCTACCCGCTCAGATTCAGTTACAAAATTAGCCTTGCTGTAGCACGCATCAACCGCTTTGTCGAGCGCGTGGTGTGCGTCTGTGAGGGTAGGTGGCATGAGCGATTTATTATATAAATCTGCTAAGGAAGTATTGGGAAACAATGCCCTTACCTCTAAAACTTTTTTTGCACACGCTTCTACTTTTGCCTTTTGCTTTTCGGTCGGGGTAGGAAAGGGGAAATTATTGTAAACGATTTCATTTGAGTACCTAAAATCACTTTTCAGTCTTCCTGCTACATATTTTACCCATGCCATGTGCATGGTAGAGTTTAATATACCAAAAATATACATATTGGCATGGCTGATAAATAGGCAGGAATTATTAACGATGTAACCATTCCTAAGATACAGCATAGGAATATATTTTCGCTCACCCGAACTTACCGCAGGAATCACAATAAATTCCCCTTCCTGTTTGCGTATTTCGCCAAAAAGCATGGGTTTTTCAGCCATTTTTTGGGTAGCTTCTCGTTCACTTGCCTGCCTGTGCTTCTCTACAGCCTTTACTCTGGCGTGTACGAGTGGCATTTTTTTGAGTTGTTGAGGTTCAATATCTGTGAGCCATAAACACCACCTTGTTTCGTTATTCAAAAATTCTTTCGCGCTTATCAAAGGGCGGATGAAGGCTTGGGCTTGGGATTCTTTTGCCAAAAGTTCGTTTTTTTCTTCATCTGTGAGCAACAAATGTCCACCATCATTGGGCATACTGCCAAATTGTATCTCAGGGACATTCAGCAAGGGCTTTTTGCGCTTGTTTACCAATAAATCCTTGCCTTCCACCAAATAGGGGTTGATGTTGGCAACTTTCTTACTTGTAGGCTCGCCTTTGATGTCCGCATAATCAAAAATATATTTCGTAGGTGAGTCAAAATTTGCAAATCCAATGATTACACAATGTACTGCCGCGTTGTCTGAAGCCTCATTGCTCCAGGAGAAGGTGCGGTGTGCAAAATGTATCTTAATCCTGTACTCACGAAACAGAATATTCCAAAGCACAGCTGTTTGTTCGCCTTGTGCTACACTGTTTGTGCTTACAAAGGCGCACTTTATTTTTGTGTCTTTGATGTATTGTGCCGCTTTCAGATACCAACACGCCACATAATCCAACACGCCAATATTGCTGAAGCCCGCAAAAGTAGCTTCTATGTCTTGTTTTTGTTCTTCATTTTGAAATTGCTTGCCTATGAATGGAGGATTGCCCAAAATATAATTGTATTGCTTGGGGCGAGCAGGCGAAATTTCTGTACTTTTTGTTTCAGGAGGAGTTGCATCAAATAA
>JAAFJK010000298.1 GCA_013298105.1 Cytophagales bacterium | reverse complement strand
TTTGTTCGCGGTCTTTTTTTCGGATTGACAAACCGAAAAAAAACGAACATTTAACTAAGGAATGAAAATAAAATAACATGATAATTTCACTCACGCGAAGCCACGCTGCAAGCGTCTGTTGGTATTGCCTAACCGCGTAAAAGCTCGATAACAGACGCTTACAGCGTGGCTAAATATTCTCAAGTTATTTTTTACTCGTTCCTAAGACTGACCAGTAGTTATAAAAATCTTTTATCATAATTGCAAATATAGACAAAATCTCTCAAAAAGAAATAGAAATTTTTTGGAGCTTTATGAAAATAATCTGCTAATTTTTGCTGATTTACGGCATTTTTTGTAACTTTGCGTAAGACCAACCCAAAGCACAAAATAAAATATTGAAAGCCCCAAAACATTGGAAAAAATGGATAGCATGGAGTATAGGCGCGTTAGCTCTGCTATTCGTGCTGGGTACGCTGTGGGTGCGCTTTTACCTCGACCCCTATCTGAAAAATTGGCTCTGTATGCAAGTCGAAAAAGGCACTGCAGGTGCATATAAGCTGGAGATACAAGACCTAAAATATAGGTTTTGGCAGATGTCTTTGGAGGTGCGCGATGTAAAACTTTACAGCTTTGCCTCTCACGAAAGCGAAGGACTTAAACTAAGCCTGAAAGTCAAAGAACTGAATATCAAACACATAGATTGGTGGACGTATTGGCAGACACAAAAAATAAAAATCCACGCCCTCGAGCTGAACGCCCCTACCATAGATTTCTATAACCCCAAAGTAAAAAAAACACCCCAACCCAAAGACTTGCCTGCCCAAATCCGCGCTTTTGTAGGCAAGATTACAACTAATCTAACTATAGAGCGCATTGTTTTTACGCGGGCAAAATGCCTCATCAATGCCCAGACCGCCACAGGCAAGGTCTATCATCAGTGCTCAAGTTTAGATTTGTTGCTGGAAGCCCTTGAGTTTGACATCAAGCGCGACCCGACTTTGGGCAATTTTAAGTTACAAGTGCTTAATTATCAAGGATATAGCCCTGACGGTTTTTATAGTGTGCATTGCCAAATACTACAGGCAAATATGCGCGACTCAAGCGTTACTTTGCGCCACATTCGATGCGCACCACGCCAAGAAAATCTAACACGCGATAAGGTTACACTTCAACTGCCATATTTGCGGACAAAAGGCGTAGATTTTTTTCAAGCATGGTACAGGCAAATTTTTAAAGCGCGTACCCTTGAGGCGCGATATGCCAATCTCCGTATTCAGTCCCACGTAGGCGCGAAACTGTTGCCCAAAGATTTGCGGCTACAGCTCCATGAGTTTCCTGTACCGATAGCGATTGATTCGCTTTTGATGAGTAAAATAGCCCTGAACATTCAGCAAACTATCCCTCAAACTGCCCAAACAGGGCATCACAAAATAGAAGAAGCCTCGCTCTCACTCTACAAAATGCGCATTGGACAAGCCCACAATCCAAATGCCGAAAGTGAAGCAGGCTTTGACATAGAGAGCGGATTGCCGTTTTTTGCCAAAAGTGCCAGCCTAACCATCAAAAATTACACCCACGAATCCGCTTCGCGCTTCTACAAATTTGGCGTGAAGCTGATACACTTGTCTTCGCGCGATTCGCTCTTGCATCTCGAAAAGGCGTATTTACAACCTCGCTTGCCTGCCCCTGAGATAGCCCAAAGCCTTGCCTACCAAAGCATCATATCCACCGTAAATGTACCCTCACTGACTGCCCTGAAAGTTGATTTTGAGAAAATGCTCTACCAGCAAATCTTCAGATTGGGTACATTGCGCCTACACGCACCTGTGTATGAGGGCTACTTAGACACTACTAAACCCAAACTGACAGGGCAAAAATTCAGGAATTTTGAGGAAATGCTCAGGTCTATTCCGCTCGATATACAAGCCGAGCTTTTGGACATTCAAGACGCAAAAGTTACTTACAAATCTTTGCAAAAAAAACAAGATAATCTGCCCCAAATAGCTACCCACGCCCTCGAAAAACTACACCTCCAAATCCAAAAAATAGACCTCGGAAGGGCTTTGAACGAATCAGCGATTGAGCATATAGATACCAAAAAACTAACCCTCAAAGCCCAAAACTATAGCTACCAAAACCCCGAAAATACTTATGAACTCAAAGCCACAAGCGTAGAAGCCTTAGCCGAAAAACACCTTATTATTGTGCAGAATCTTTCCCTGATGCCTACTGCCCAAAATACGCAGGCAGGCAAGCTCACACTCGAAGTCCCGCAAATGCGCGGAGAGGGCATTGATTTTGTGGGCTTTATGCTCAAGCAACAAATGGATTGGCAGAAACTGACTGTCAAAAGTGCCAAAATAGAAGTAGCAACTACTACCGCCTTGCCTGCCCTTACCAAAGCCAAAAACACTCCCCAAAAAACACTTATTCAAATTCTCCAAACCCTCCCCGTATTTGTAAAAGTAGATACATTGGCTATCAAAGATGTTACGTTTACTTTGGAAGAAAAAAATGCTACAGGCATCACAAAATCAAGGCATCACATAGAAAACATGGAGGCACAACTGCTTGGCATTGCGCTTGGAGAGGCTACGCGGTATGAAGCAGATTCCACAGCTTATTTTTGGGAGGAGAGGAGTTTGGCATTTGCACTCCAAAAATACACCTACCAAGCCCAAAACCTTACCTACCAATTCACGCTCGAAAATATCCAAAAACAAGCCCAAAACCATACATGGCGCATAGATGCCCTCGCATGGCACTCCGTACTGGATATGGCTGAATGTAGAAAACAGTTTCCGCAAATGCAGTGGCTCGCAGAAGGAAAATTGCAAAGCATCACGCTTGAAATAGATGATTTGAAAAAAATCGTTTTTGAGAAAAAAATCGCTATCCAAAGTGCTATTATTCAAGACCCTGACCTGAAGTTTTGGTTTTTCCAAACCCTTACAAACCAAAAACTTGAAGCAGGCGGCTTTGAAAATTTGCCCATACATCTTTCTGTAGATACGCTTTATCTCCAAAATGCACACATACAGGGACATCATCTTGAGCAAAACTGGACACAAACCACCGAGCTAAACCTGAGCCTCTCGCACCTACAATGGGACAAAAAAATCACGTGGCACACCATCAGTTTGGCAGGCAAGGAGTATATCCTCCAGCACCCGCAGGGGCAGGCAAGGGCAAAAAATTGGTTACTTACTTTTGATAAACAACAACCACGCTTTTATGCCAAAAAAGTCCTTTGCAAAAGCAAAGAAAATGCTACCCTCGAACTCGACGAAGTGTCCGCAGAACTTGAGGCTATACAGGCAGGCAAGAGATTCAAAATCAAACAATTACAACTCAGAAATGGCAAAGCTGAAATCTATACACCCGCCCAAAAATCTGACAAGCCCACTGATTTCAAATCCTTGCCTACCCAATACATAGAGTCCGTATATCTCGAGAATATTGCCTTCAAAGTCCATCAACAAAGACCTGAAAAAATCCAAACGCACACTTTCCTGCTCGAAGAGGCGCGTTTGGCTTCAGCTTCAGAACCAACCGATTTTGTGCGCATCAGCCACTATGAAACCGCTTTGCGCCACTACTTATACAAGGCGCGTGCTGAGAAAATCCATTGGCAGAGCAAAACTCAAGAACTGACTATCCAAGAATTAAGCATCTTGCCTACCGTATCCGAAAAATTCCTGAACCGCCAGCAAACCCACCAAAAAGAACTCTACGAAGCCCACGTAACCCGACTCAAAGCCCGAAATTTTGACCTCATGGCGTTGTTAGAAAAAAACGAACTGCATATCCAAAAACTTTCGCTTGATAGCCTCGAAGTCCATCTTTCAGCTGATAGACGCTTGCCTACCCGATTTAAGCGTAAACGTATGCCTGCTGAAATGCTGAAGGCTATGAAAATGACTATGAAAATAGACACCATTTTGCTCAATGGCTTGAATCTTAGCTATCAAGAAAAGGTACTGGGCGCGTCAAAAGAAGGCAAACTTTTTGTGAATGGCATCAAGGCAAGGCTTACAGGCTTGAACAATCGTCCTGCACCCAAAGACAGCCTATATCTGCACGTGGCAGGCAAGTTGATGGACTTGGGAGAGGCAAATTTGAAACTTCACATGGCTCTCCAGCCCGATATGCAGGCAAGACTGGAGGGAACTATGGGAAAATTTAAGGCAAATTTTATGAACGATTTTTTGGAATCTACCCAGCATCTCCAAATCCGAAAGGGTGAGGTACAAGGCGCACGTTTTTGGCTCTCGATGCAAGATTCTACCGCGCTGGGTGTGCTTGAAGCGGGTTACAAGCATTTGCGATTGGACATTTTGAGTGCCAAAAAGGAGAATAAAAGGCGCGGATTTATCACTTTCATAGCCAATATATTCATCAAAAACCGCAATAACTTGAACAGGCAACACCATAAAGTGGGCGACATCTTGTATATGCGCCCACCCGAAGATACTTTTGTGCGTTTCCTCATTCGCGCCCTCGTAATGGGCGTTTTGAATACTTTGAAATAAAATGAAGATTTTACGCTCCCTAATTCATGTATTTTAAAACCATCTCTTTGAGCTTATTAGGGTAGCTGATATTTCCCTTGCCATGTTTGTCTTTTCCCACAGGAAACAGCTCAAACTTGCCCTTGTAATACCAATAAGAGCGCATATTGAGCGGACCTTCTTCGTTTTTATGTAAATCACTTACCAAAGACATGATGCGTATTATATAGGTTAGTGGGTTTTCAGAGGATATGGGGTGTATGATGGTCTGCCCCTTGGTGGGTATGTGAACTACAGAACCCAATATGCCTACGGCATCAGGCAAAATATCCTCTATTTTTAAGGCACAAGACGTAGATAAGTCTTTGTGGCAAAGTACAAACACTTTTGCGCCTTCCAAGTTAAGCAAATCCACTTCTATTTTCAGCCCTTTTAGATTTTCAAACGCAATCTCAAACAATCGTTCTGTAGATTGCCCCCACTGTGCTGCCAGTGCTTTGTCCATGTAATGAAAACGCCTGTCGTAATCCAACACCAAGAAGCTACAAGTATGGGGTATATCTTCTCGGTACATGAGTTTTTCTAAAGAAGCCTCATCAAAGCTATATTTAGAGCGAACCACCACTTTCAGCAGTGGGGCGGCATATTCAAAGTCTTTCAGAAAAAAGCTGTGTTTTGATTCATTGAAAAGTGGTTCGCCCAAAAGCTCATGAATCATTTCTGCCCACTCATCTTCTGGCGTGATGCTACATTTGCGTACTATGCTATAAAGATTGAAGGTCATTTTGCTGTTAGACTTGCCTATGTCGTGTGCATGAACCTCTCCATTGATGACAGATTCCACAGTAGCGTGCTTGGCAATAGCCGAGACCGCATTGTCCACAATAATCTCGTATTGTGGTTGGGTAATAAGTTTTGCAAAGTCTTCTGGGATTTGAGTGTCTATGTTCATGTCCAAATATTTTGAAGGTTAGTGATGTGCAAAAATATATATTTTTCTGTTTTTTCCGATTATTCAAGTCTTTTTTTTGAGTTGGACAAAAATATGGCTTTACTATTTGGCATCATACCAAACAGCAAAGCCATGTGTTTTTGGGCAGGCAAGGTTAGTTCCCTTTTTCGAGGTTACTATTTGGTTTGCCATATACAAAATAAACCACTACACCTATCAAAAGCCAACCTAAAGCCAGCAACTGTGCTAAGACATTCAAATTTATTATCAAAAATACATTCGTAACAATACCCGCCATAGCTATCAAAGGCAATGCAGGTACTTTGAAGTCGCGCTGTAGCTGTGGTTCACGTATGCGCAAAAGCCATACCGCCCCACAAACCATCGCAAAAGCAAAGAGTGTCCCAAAACTTGTCATATCTCCCAATAGACTGATAGGCGTAAAGGCGGCTACTACCGAAACTACAAAACCTACCAAAATCGTGCTTTTGTAAGGTGTTTTGAATTTGGGGTGAATGTCGCGGAAGAACTTAGGCAATAGCCCATCTTTGGACATACCCAAGAACACACGCGTCTGTCCAAGCATCATCACAAGCATAACCGAAATAAGACCTGCCGTAGCCGCTGCCGTAATGATATACATTGCCCAAGGCTTGCCTGCCTTTTCAAATGCCACCGCTACAGGAGCTTTGAGGGCTTCGCCTGTGATGTCTTTGTAGTTCATCATACCTGTCAAAACAAGTGCCACTGCAATATACAAAGCCGTACAAATCAAAAGAGAAGCAATGATGGCAAAAGGCATATCTTTTTTGGGATTGATAGCCTCGCCTGCCTGTGTAGATACGGCATCAAAACCAATATAGGCAAAGAAAATAGCCGCCGCACCACCAAAAATACCTGTTACGCCGTAGGCAAGTTGTTGTTTGCCACCTTCTCCAGCTATCATAGTCTGCTCAGGAATGAAAGGCACCCAGTTCGCAGGTACTACCGAAAACGCACCTACAATGATTACAAAAAGTACAGCCGTAACTTTCATAACCACAATGATATTGTTGGCACTTGCGGCTTCTTTGATGCCTCTTACAAGTATCATCGTAACTACCCACACTATCAGGAAGGCAGGCAAGTTGATAGCCAAACCTTGTGCTGTGAAGGGGTCATTTGTGAGATTCGTGGGAAGCGATAAGCCAAAGAGTTTCAGCAATTTGTTAAAATAACCAGACCAACTTACGGCTACTGTCATCGCGCCCATAGCATATTCGAGGATAAGCCCCCAGCCAATAATCCAAGCAAAAAGCTCACCTACTGTACCATACGCATACGCATACGCCGAGCCTTCTACAGGGAGCATAGAGGCAAACTCTGCATAACACAAAGCCGCAAAAATACACGCAATACCCGCCACTACAAATGAAAGTGCAAGTGCAGGTCCTGCATGATAGTGGGCGGCTGTACCTGTAAGTACAAATATACCGCCTCCAATGATAGCTCCAATGCCAATGGCTGTCAAGCTCCATTTTCCCAAGACACGCTTGAGTTCGCTTTTGTGCATATCTGCTTCAAAAGCACTGATAGGTTTTTTACGCCAAATACCGTTCATATTGTTGAGGTTGTTCTTTAAATAATGGTAAGTTGAAAAAAAGGTTAAATTCAAACCTTTTATTACAAAGTATTGCGCTGTGTATATTTTTGCGCAATTCTCTTTAGGTTTGCAAAAATGTAGGATTATTTTTAATATACCAAATTTTATAGGCAAAAGAAGTAACTTTGCCAACCTAAGTTAAAATTCCGTTAAATCAAAGCATTTTGCAGAAAGAAAGTTAATTTTGCAGTATGCAAAAAATCTACATACTACTATTTTGGTTCATTTCGCACCTTGCTTATGCGCAAGCACCGCGCACTTACCACGCAGGAGAGTTGCAACTCGCTTTGAAAAAATTGAATGTTGTGGGTTCTGTCCTTTATTTGGCGGCACACCCCGATGATGAAAATACTGCTTTGATTGCCTATTTTGCCAATGAACGCCTGACGCGCACAGGCTATCTTTCGCTCACGCGAGGCGATGGCGGACAAAACCTCATAGGTGCGGAACAGCGCGAACTCATGGGGCTTATTCGTACTCAAGAACTTTTGCAAGCCCGCAAAACAGACGGAGGCGAGCAATTTTTTACACGCGCCAATGATTTTGGTTTTTCGAAAAGTGCCAAAGAAGCCCAAAAAATTTGGGATAAAGAGCAGGTTTTGGCGGATATGGTGTGGGTAATTCGCAATTTCCGCCCCGATATAATTGTTACCAGATTTCCCCCTTCGAGAGATGCAGGACATGGACATCACGAGGCTTCGGCTATTTTGGCTGAAGAAGCATTCAAGGCTTCGGCAGATGCTTCGCGCTTTCCTGAACAACTGAAATACGTCCAAACGTGGCAACCTAAACGCTTGGTTTGGAATGTTTTTTCGAGGCGTGGAGGGCAATTTACGAACTTGCCTGCCGACTCTACAGCGAAACCTGTAGGCGTGGAATTGGGCATTTACAACCCGCTTTTAGGCAAGTCGAACTTAGGCATCGCGGCAGAAAGTAGAAGTATGCACAAATCGCAAGGCTTCGGGGCAGGCAAGAATCATGGCACGCGCACCGATTATTTACAGCACGTACTTGGCTCGCCTGCCCAAAAAGATGTATTGGAAGACATAAATTTGACTTGGAAACGTTTTAAAGAAACAGAAAACTTTGCTACTCTATTAGAAAAAGCCTACACGACTTACAACACCGAAAAACCTTACCTGACTGCCTCTATTTTGCGCGAAGCCTACAGCCAAATGAAAGATTTTGAAGCAAAAACTAAAGACAAAGAAGCGAAACTTTGGGTGCAACACAAAAACGAAGAAGTGAAAAATTTGCTCCTTGCCTGCATTGGGCTTTGGGCAGAAGGCAATGCTACAGAATACAGCACAACAGGAGGCGATAGTTTGGGTTTGCGTTTAGAAGTCGCGTTGCGTATGGGCAATTTGCCTCTTACAGTAGAAAAGGCGAGCATTCATAGTCTTGCGGTAGGCAAGGTGTTGGACATTGATAGCTTGCCTAAAACGCTTAAAGCACCCCAACTTTGGACAGAAAGAACCGTTATTTACATCAATCCAAAAGAACCCACCACACAACCGTATTGGCTCACTGAAAAACCATCACAGGGGCTTTTCAGTGTAAAAGACCAACTTTTGCGCGGAAAACCTGAAAACTTGCCTGCCTTCAAAATGGTGTTGCAAGTGAATTTTGAGGGTTTGCCCCTGACGATTGAACGCCCTATCACGTACAAATGGGTAAAACCTGAAGATACCGAAATTTACAGACCTTTGGAAGTTACGCCTCAAGTAATGGTCAATGTAGCGCAAGATGCGTGTCTTTTTGCAGGCTTGCAAACCAAAAGCGTAACGCTTACGCTCAAGGCAGGCAAGGCAAACAGGCGCGGCGCAGTCAGTTTAAACTTGCCTGAAGGCTGGAAAGTAGCACCTACCAAAATAGATTTTTCCCTTAAAAACAAAGACGAAGAACAAAAAATTACGTTCCAAATTACGCCTTCCGCAAGTAGCAAAGCAGGAATAGCGAAAGCGTTTTTGCAACTCGAAGGCGAGGCGCAGGCAAGTCCCGCAGTAGGCATACAAAGGATTGATTACAAGCACATTCCTATTCAAACGGTATTCCCACAAGCAGAGATTTTTTTGGATAGATTTGATATGCAAATGGCAGGCAAAAATATCGCGTATGTGGAAGGCGCAGGCGATGAAGTGGCGCAATGTTTGGCGCAAGTAGGCTACAATGTTACGGTTCTCAAAGCCTCACAACTTGCCGATAATTTGGCACAATTTGATGCTATAGTATTGGGAGTTCGCGCCTTCAATACCCAAAATGATTTGAAAAATGGCACTACCCATTTGAAAAAGTATGTCGAGCAAGGTGGCACTGTAGTCGTGCAGTACAACACAAGCAACAGCTTAGTAACCAAAGACTTAGGCGTTTATCCATTTACGATTGGGCGCGAAAGAGTTACGGTAGAAGACGCGCCTATCAAGTTTCTCTTGCCTGAACACGCGATTTTGAATTCGCCTAATAAAATTACAGACCGCGATTTTGAGGGCTGGGTGCAGGAAAGGGGCTTATATTTTGCCCAAACGTGGGACGCAAAATTTGAAACTATCCTTGCCTCCGCAGACCCTGAAGAACCTGAACTGAAGGGTGGACTTATTCATGCAAAATTTGGCAAAGGCAAGTTTATTTATACAGGGCTTGCTTTTTTCCGACAACTGCCCGCAGGTGTAAAAGGCGCGTATCGTTTGTTTGCGAATTTATTGGCGAAGGAGAGGTAGATATTGGCTTAATTTTTGTAATTTGTTAAAATAAATAGAAAAATGTATGATGACTTTGAATGTAACTATCTCAGATATAGAGTTTGATAAATTTGGTATAAAGAAAGAAAATATGACTTTTACTGAATTTTTAGAACTTATTAGTCGTGAATTGATGCGCCAAAACATGGATAAATGTGTAACATTAGCCGAAAAATATGGGCTATCTGCTATGACTATGGACGAAATAACCGCAGAAGTAAACGCAGTAAGAAATGCAAAAAATAGTCATTGATACGAATGTTATCGTTTCCCAGTTCGTTTAAGTCTATCTAACTACTTACAAATCAGTATGTTAGTTGAAGTTTACAACTTCCCAGTTCGTTTAAGTCTATCTAACTACTTACAAATCAGTATGTTAGTTGAAGTTTACAACTTCAACTTAGTGGCAATGCGGTCTGCGACCGCTACGCCAAAGGCGCAAAAACTGCGCTACTACAGTCTTTTTTCTTGCCTACCTGTGTGCGGGTAGAAAAGATTTTTGTGCTAAAATGTGTGTGGAAATATAAACTGTGCGCCTTTGGCGTAGCGGTCGCAGACCGCAAAACCTTTGCATTGAAGTTGGAAACTTCAATGAACGTACTATTTTTAATTTTATGGATAGACTTAAACGAACTGGGTATCTACCAATAAAGCATTTTATTACCTAAGTTTAAATAATGCTTTCCTGTCGTTTCATCTATTACCACATCAAAATTGTAACTCTTTTCATTTTGCTTCTGTATTTTACTCTTTGAAACCAATTTTCCAGTCTTGATGGACAAAAAATACAAGTAATCATCATCTTTGACCACAATAATATCTTTAAAAATACCCAAAATATGATAAGTTAAAACGCCCAATGAACTATTCCAATACTCCTTACCTGTTTCATTGTGGTACATCTTTAAAATAATTTTGTATCCACCTCCTGTTTTTCCTATATCTGCAAATTGTTCTTGCTGATGATAATATACTAAACGACATTCTAAAACTTTATCTTTATATCGAAAAACATTTTTTTTCTCATAATGAATCATATCTTCAAATTCAAGTGAATTATTTGACGAGTATACCCATAGTTGTTTACCATCTTTTTTACTTAAAGATTCTATGCCATTAGGGTATTTTACCACAAATGTATTATTATACGACAAGATACCAACAGTACCATTTTCAGGAGGGGATTTAGCTGGATATCTTATGCTATGTGTCCATTTTATTTCATTGAAATGATTTATAGCTGATAGTTTCATAGTATTGTGATCAGTTGTGGCACCTGACAATAAGTTTAATGTATCATTTATCGGAAATGAAGGAACACTCCATTCACTACTTATCAAATCACTGTGTACTCTCAAGCGTTTTAGTTCCCTATCTACAATTTTACAAAAAGAAATGCCATAGACATCATGGTAAAAAAACATCTGGTTCTTGCTACAAGCAATAGTGGTTGGCATACCTACGCCATTATTATATTTTAAAGATTTTTTAACAACTGAGCCCGTTTTTATGTGTACTTTATATACGTCAGGAAATGAGCAAAAATAGCTGAGGGTATCTCCACACACATCAAAATTAGTGTATAGTTGGCAGTAGTTATCTACAGGAGTTATAGCAAAAAGTTCTTTTTTAGTCAGTAAATCTATACCTATAAATTCTAATGAGCCACTCTTAGATATTATTAAAAAAACTTTATTATTTTTTACTTTAACATCCAAAACTACATAATACGTTTTTTGCCCTATTATTTCTTGAATATTTAAGGAATCATGCAAGTAAACCTTTAATTGTGTAGGTAAACTTATTTTTTGCCACTCACAACTAAATGATGCATATAAAACCGCGCAAAAAAAATAATGTTTCATAAAATTTATTAAATTGTTTATTTGTAATTATTTAGCAGAGTCATATTTTTTTAACAACCTGATCATCAAACTTTTTTTTATATTTCTTGTTTTAATAATAATAAACAGTATCAGACTACTGTACAATTTGTAAAAAGAATGAAAAATTGCGTATTTTTGTAGTGAACTAAACAACTCAAATATGCAACTTTCATTCTTGGACAAAATTACAGCAATAAAAGGTAAATACCAAAAATGCGTTTTAGAAAAATTACATTTAATGATAGCCTCTTTGATTAAGGCTAAGACCGTAAATCTATACAAACAAAAAGATTGCGTTCAAGACTTATTAGATAGTCAAGGCACGAAAGCAATTAGCCATTACAAGCGTCTAATTCGTTTTATGGGGGATTATTGCTACACTAATATATGGCGTGATTGCTTGGAAGGGGGCTTATCTCTTTTAGATATAAAAGATGATACTTACTATTTAGATGCGACCGAATGGCAATTTGGAGAGGTAAAAATACACGTTTTAATGTTGTGTGTAAATTGGCATGGGGTGGCAATTCCTGTGTATTTCCGCCCCTATTGGCACAAAGGCGTTTTAAGTCAGCAGACCCGTATTCGGTTTATTCGTAGGGCTATGAAAGAAGTGGACTTAAAGGGCAAAACTATCGTGGCGGATAGGGAATTTATAGGGGCTGATTGGTTTGATTTTTTGAGTGAGTCGGGGATTAAATTTGTGATTCGTCTGCGGGAAGGTATGTATAAGAAAGACCTTTT
>JAAFJK010000508.1 GCA_013298105.1 Cytophagales bacterium | reverse complement strand
AAACGCTGAATCAGTCATTAGTTTGTCATTTTGAGCGAAGCGAAAAATCTCGTTTTTCACTCACAAACCGTTGATTAACAACGAGTTCCTTCGCTTCGCTCATGATGACAAAAGCGAACTCTTTTTTCTCTCCACTAAAATTGTCAGAGAACCAAAAGTCTATAGCATCTTTCACAACTGTTTTTATAAAAAATAAGCCATTGACTATCAAATATTTATGAAATTCTATCAAACTACTTTACAATTTCATTTTTTGTTGGGACACCAAACGTTATTATTTATACAAATTCAAAACTGTAAAGTGGTCTGAAAATCTATATATCATTGAGCCTTAGTCTATTTGCTGGTTCGGATATTGAAAAGGCTCTACACAAGGATCACAATCAAAGCCAAGATAAATCCCCAAACTGATGCCTTCCCACGTCTGAATGCCCTCCTCCGTCATAAAGCCGCCTGCCCTGATGTGCAAAAATGTAATGTCTATAGTGTCAGAAAATGGCATATCATTTTTTACATAATTCTCAGTACGCCTGCCCACTATGTCAAAAATACCGACTATAGTTCCCTTGAGCGAAACCTCAAACAAATCGTTGCGCTCTACTTTAGTATAAGATGCTTCTTTTATTTTTATACGCCTTGCGACATCTTTTGAATCTTGCCGACAGTTATCATAATACATGACCACTTCCGAATCATTGTTCAGATAGTTTACTACTTGTTTTGCTTGTGCTTCTGTGAGGTAGCAAAGCTGACATTGCGCGGTTGCCACAAAAGGCATACAAACAAATAACAGATAAAATAAATATTTCATATAGGGAGTTGCAAATATTTGATAATTAGGATATTATGACGTTGTTTTTTTCAAAACGTTGATTTTCCTACACTTTTTTACAAAAATACAAAAAATCAAAAATAAAGCCAAATTAAGTAGTCTTTTTAATTTTGCAAAATAGACTTCTTGCTTGCCCTTCTCAAATTCGTAGGAAGTCTAATAAAAACCTTGCCTGCCCGCCTATCTGTGTGGGTAGGCAAGGTTTTTAAAAATTTAACGACTTACCTACCAAAATATCATAAAAAATTATAACTTTGCAACAAGTTTTGAAAACAATCGTTATATGTGTGCGAAAATAATCTCAATGGTAAATCATAAAGGCGGGGTAGGCAAGACTACTTCTACCCTGAATCTTGGCAAAGCACTCTCTTTGCATGGCAAAAAAGTCCTTTTGATAGACATTGACCCACAAGCCAATCTTTCCCAATCTTCGGGTATAGAAGACATAGCCACCAGTATCTACAATGCTATGTGCGACAGCGCGCCCCTTCCGATAGTAAATATAGGCACAAATCTTGACCTTGTACCTGCCGACCTCGACCTCTCTGAAGCCGAGCTAAGACTACAAGCAGATGTGAATGGCTACTTCATATTAAAGAAAATCTTGAAAACCGTCCATACCAAATACGACTATGTGCTGATAGACTGTCCGCCCTCGCTGGGAATATTGACCTTGAACGCACTCATTGCTTCTACTTCTGTGATGATTATTGTTCAATCTGAATATTTGGCTGTGAAGGGTTTGCAGACTATTTTTAGCCTGATAGAGCGACTAAAAGAAAACCTCAACGCGGATTTGACTATCTTGGGCTTGCTCATCACACAGCTCAACCCTACAGTTTTTCGCAAAAGTATCGCCAAAACCGTACAAGACCTCTATCCAAAATACGTTCTCCAGACCATCATACACCAGAATATCACGCTCGCAGAAGCGTCTTCGGCAGGCAAGGACATCTTCTCGTATGATGCCACGTGCATAGGCGCGAAAGATTATGATGCCCTCGCCCAAGAAGTGCTTACAAAATAATGCCCTTGCCTGCCCGAATAGGCATATTTAAGATTTTTACAAAAATAAATATAATTACCTAAAAAAATATGGCAAAAAAAGGTTTTAACTTCGATGGTATTGCGGCTACAGCAGATCAGCAACAAAAAAGCTATGAGGAGAAGGAAAAAGCCTCTGTAGCTTATATCAAGAAAAATCTTACCATTTATGAGGAATTCAAATTCCTTGTCCCACCGCTTACGGCTGATGAGTTGCACAAACTTGAGCTTAGTATAAAGGCAGAAGGTTGCCGCGACCCGCTCGTAATATGGCAAAAAGCAGAAGATGAGTGGGTTTTGATAGATGGACACAACCGCTATGTGATTTGTGAGAACAATAACATAGACTTCAATATCGTACTTGTAGAGTTCAAAGAGTATGATGATGTGTCCAACTGGATTGTAAATAATCAACTTGGTAAAAGAAATGCTACTGAAGAAACTAAAAGCTACTTGCGCGGTCTGCAATACAGCCGAGAGAAAAAAAGAGAAACCAACTGGCAGAATCTAAGACAATATGTGGGTACAGAAGAGGAGGGTACAGCCGCCACAGGCAATACCGCAGAAAGGCTCGGAGAGCTACATAAAGTTTCCGAAAAAACCATCAAACGTGATGAGAAATTTGCCATCGCGCTCGATAAACTTTGTGGCGAAAACTACCAATTCAAGTCCAAAATCCTTCAACGAAATCTTATCTTACCCAAAGGAAAACTTACGCTCATTTCAGACGAACCCGAAGAAAAAGTACGTGAGCTGGGCTTGGCGATAGAGGGTGGAATGAGCTTTATACAAGCCTTTGAAAGCATATTTCCTGATACGGCTATTCTTGATTTTCAGACCTATACCCGCAAAAAAACACTCAAATCTTTCAGAGATAGTATCCTACAGTCATTTGAAAATATCGTAAGGACAGGGAATAAAACCCACCTTGAAGACATCAGAAAGTATCTTGATGAGCTTGAACAACATCTATAATTTCTTTAATTTTTTGAACTTTTTTTCAACTTTATGGGACGAAAAGCCATAGCCAAAGAACGCAAAACCAATGCTACCAAAATGGGGAATTGGGCGCAAACCCTTTTCCCTTTTTTCCAAAAACATGGACTCCATCATGTTACGATGGACGATATAGCCGAACATTTGGGTAAAAGCAAGACCACGCTGTATGATTATTTCCAAACTAAAGAGGACTTACTCAGCATCATCATGCAAGAAAAAATACAAGCCATCAGAGGCTTTATACCTTATTTGGAGGACGAAAAACAAAACTTCAAAGCACGATATATGAATGCCATAGCGTTCATATCTATTCAGCTTGCGGACATCACGACTTTGTTTTTGAAAGATTTGCACATCTATTTCCCACAAATTTGGGTAAAAGTACAGGATTTTATTGATGAGAGTTCAAAACATCTGAATATCTTTTATCAAAAAGGCATAGAAGCGGGGCAATTCAATACCTTCAATACTTCAGTTTTGGTATTGACTGACCAACTCTTTTTTCACGCACTCACTGACCCCGAACTACTCGAAAGGCACAATCTGAGCGTCAATACAGCTTTTATCGAATACCTCAACGTCCGTTTTGAAGGACTACTAAAAAAATAAAACAAAGGCGAGAAATACTATCTCGCCTTTGTCTTTTAGTTAAGTTTTTCGTAAAACACTATATGTTTGCTGTTGTTGCTTATATTTAAATACTAAATGACTTCAGGAAAGTGGAACAGATTGTTGATTTTTTTTTATTTTTTTTAGTTCTTAGAAAATTATTACGGCAACCTGTTGTTTTCAAATCATAAACAGGCTGGAAGCCTGAAAAATTCTCAGAGAACCAAAAATAATTTGAAACTTTTTGTATAATCCATTTTATCTTTTGTCAAATATTTACTAACTTTGCTCACATTACTACAATGACACTAAAAATGTAGGCTTAAAGTTAGTTCCACCACAACCAAATATCAATAACTTTGTAAATATTCTGATTTGCAGTTTTTTTCTGAATTTATGTTTTATTGTAATTATTTAGCCCCCTACCCCAAAGGGGAGAATTATCTCCAATCTTCGCTTATTTTAGTGTTTTGGTAGGCAAGTTTAAATCCAAACTTACACAAAAACTCCCCTTTGGGGCTGGGGGCTAAATAGTTACGTTTTATTTATACCTTAAAAATAATAAGTTCTTCGAAAGTTATTGCGGAGGCAAAACTGTAGAACAGGCTTCCAGCCTGTTGTTTCAAATGATAAATAGGCTGGAAGCCTGTTCTACAAAATATTCCGCAATAACTTTTGAAGAACCAAATAATAACTAAAAAAGTTCTGCCTCTTCGAAAGTTATTGCACGAAACGTTTGGTGTTCTTGCCAAACAAGTTCGTAGAACCAAA
>JAAFJK010000504.1 GCA_013298105.1 Cytophagales bacterium | reverse complement strand
TAGAAGTGCTTTTTGAGAAAGACAACCTCAACGCTACACTTGGCGAAACAGTGGCAAAGGCAGGCAAGAAGCAAATCCGTATTGCCGAAACAGAGAAATATCCTCACGTTACGTTTTTCTTTTCGGGTGGGAGGGAACAGCCCTTCGAAGGCGAATCGCGTTTGCTTTGTCCCTCGCCTAAAGTGGCAACTTACGACCTTCAGCCCGAAATGAGCGCGTTTGATATTCGTGATAAAATCGTGCCCGAACTTCAAGCGCAAAGTGCAGATTTTATATGCTTGAACTTTGCCAATGCAGATATGGTAGGGCATACAGGCGTTTTTGAGGCGGCAGTAAAGGCTTGCGAAACAGTAGATACTTGCCTACAAGCGGTAGTAACGACTGCGCTTGAGCAAGAGTATGTTTGTATCGTGATAGCTGACCATGGCAACTCAGACATTATGCGCAATGAAGATGGCTCGCCTCACACTGCCCATACCACGAATCTTGTGCCTTGTATTTTGGTGCATAAAGACCTTCGACCTACCATGAAAGATGGCAAATTGGGCGACCTTGCGCCCACGATTTTGACACTTATGGGGGTAGAAATTCCTACAGAAATGACAGGCAATGTGTTGATTTAACGTCTGTTTTTGAGCTGAGGCAGGCAAGGTGCAAATAAGTTATGCCTTGCCTGTACTCCCAAATCCGCCTTCGCCTCGTGCTGTATCTTCCAAAGAAATTACAGACTGCCAAGCGACAGCCGTATAAGGTGCTATGACCATTTGCGCGATACGTTCTCCATCTTGGATAGTATAGGGCGCATCAGAAAGATTGACAAGCAGTATTTTTATTTCGCCTGTATAGTCTGCATCTATAGTGCCAGGACTATTCAGGAGCGTAAGTCCCGCTTTGTAGGCAAGTCCGCTACGCGGTCTTATTTGCGCTTCAAAACCTTTGGGGAGCTGTATATGAATACCTGTAGGTATCAGCACGCGCTGAAGTGAGCCAAGTGTGATACTTTCAGAAAGCCACGCCCTGATGTCCATACCTGCCGAATCTTCGGTAGCATAGGCAGGCAAGGCGTGTGGAGAATGATTGACAATTTTGACAAACACAGGATAGAGAGGTGTTATTTATCGTAAGGAATTAGATTGAAGGGCAATTTTATATCATCACGATATTCTTCTCCACTCTCCAGCATATCTACATCTTCTCTTTGATAATACCAGTTGATGACTACTTTCCCACCTTTCGCCACGTGATAGTTGTGCAAAAGCGTCATAATTTCTAAAAAACGTCTTGAAGAACTCGTATTGAAATAGGTTAGGCGGAAATTTAACTCTACATTTTTGCCCTCCTCAGCAGTATAGGCTTTGAGCCAAGTAAAGATAGGCTCAAAGAACTCAAGGGTGTACTCATGGTATGACTCACCTGCAAAACTCAACACACCTGTTTGGGCATCAAGTTTTACCTCTGGGACATATTCCAAACCTTGTCTATAATAATTTTCCATGTTTTTATTTAAAAATGAATAATTGCTTGATTAGTAATAGAAATTAAATAAACGGTGCTTTTTACTTTTACAAAAAAACTTCGCACCTTTTATTTCTCGCTTCTAACTTAGTTGGTTTCTATCTTATCAATACGCACCGAGAGGGCAAAAAATGTATTTTGGTCATCAATATCTACGATTTGGTACTCAAGAGGGTGTCCAGAGCGGCGTGCCATGTCTATCAGTCCAATGTTTGCACCTATGCCACCTGTAGGTCGCCTACGTTGTTTGACATAATAATCCTTTAGTTCTTCTACCGAGAGTTGATTGATGTATTCGCAACGTTGCCTGATGCCTTCTATTTTTTCATTTTCAATTAAATTTCCAGAAGATAGCACCAAGTAGTCGGGATAGTTTTGAATGAGTATCACACCTACGCCTGCTGTACGCCCTTTTGTGGCAGAATATTCTTTTTGTGCTGAGTGGTGATAGATGTTTTGCGCAAGCTCCACAAATACCGCAAAAGTCTTTTTGCTGATTTGATACGAGCCTAATTTACTGCGCAGACTTACTCCTACATCAGCCAATACTTCTTGTGAGATAGTCCCCTTGAAGCTAAGGATTATCTCTTGTTTGTTCATGTCATTAAAATAATTGAACAATGTCAATTTGTCGTCATTCATAATGATTACGCTGTGTGAAGTATGATGAGAGATTGAATAGCTTTAAGGGTATATGCAAAGATGTGGTTTGTGAACTTGCCTGCCCGCAATAAAGTGAGTGTTTTGGGAGATAGCATTACATGGTTCACAAACTTTTATGCAAAAATATATTTTTTTTGTTACAACATTCATGCAGTTTTTAATTTTTTTCAAAAAAATAACCTTGCTTCATATTTTGATACTTTTAAAGCATTGATAATCAATTCTTTAATTCAAAATATTGAAATGTAACTTATCAATCTTAATTTCTAATTTTTGCTAAAAGCAAGAAATTTTGCCTCATGTACTTTATTTGTCAAAAAAAGCAGTATTTTTGCAAGTCAAAAGTAGTTGGCTACATTTTTGAAATAATTGAATTAAACTTTTACTAAACCTTACTCTGTATGAAGTTAAGCGTACTGATTGCCTCCCTTCTTACCTTCAGCACTTATTGTTTTGCTACTCCGAGAGATAGCACGACCGCCGTAGCAGATAGTATATCCGTAGAACTAACGGGCTTTATACCCACCGTCCACCCTCAAATCGTAAAAGAACGATTGGCTTGTATGAGTACCACCATCAAGATGACTTACAACTCAAGCCTTCTCAAAATCATAGAATATTATACCGTAAGACAGCGCGACTATACCCAAACCATCATGGAAAGAAGTAGTTTTTACTTCCCCATTTTTGAAGATGCGCTAAAGCGACACAATATGCCTGACGAGCTAAAGTACCTCTCCATAGTAGAATCTGCCCTACAGCCCAAAGTAGCTTCTTGGGCAGCCGCAGTCGGACTTTGGCAATTCATACCCGCTACAGGCAAAGAATATGGACTACAGCAAGATTGGTACATTGATGAGCGCATGGACATCTACAAATCTACAGATGCGGCTTGTCGGTATTTAAAATTCCTTTATAACTATCATGGCGACTGGCAACTGGCACTTGCCGCCTATAACTGCGGACCTGGCAGGGTAGATTGGGCTGTAAAACGTGCAGGTGGTAAAAATGCAGACTTTTGGTCAATTTACAATTATTTGCCCCAAGAAACACGCGGATATGTGCCTGCTTTCATAGCTGTATGCTATGCCATGAACTACTCAAAAGACCACTTCCTGATAGCAAAAAATCCTGAAAAACCTATTCCTTCGGATACTATCCACGTGAATCAGTTTCTGAATGTAGAAGAATTTGCCAAACAAATCCAAGTTTCTAAAGACGAAATAGAAAAACTCAATCCGCATTTGAAAAAAAATGCAGTGCCTGCCTACCAAAAAAACTATCCTGTGCGCTTTCCTGCCCACAAACGCAGTTATGTAAATGACAATCGCAGGGCTATTCTAAGTGCTTCGGCTTTTGCGAGCCAACGCCAAATGTACTACAATGCAGGTACAGACAACGAAACAAGCACCACTGAAGGCAAAAACAAAATGTTTCATACCATTGCGCATGGCGAATCTTTGAATATCATTGCGCTCAAGTATGGTGTAACGATTACCAACTTAAAAGTCTGGAATCAACTACAAAGCGACTGGATTTATCCCAATCAAAAACTTGCCGTATGGGTAAAAACCTTGCCTGCCACTACCGCTACCAACACGCCTAAGCAAAACCCGCAACCCAATACGCAAGTAAATAACAACTCAAAATTACCTGTTACGACTGCTACAACATCTAAAGTTGCTACAAACACACCCACAAAAGGCTATAAATACCACGCCATACGCAAAGGAGATACGCTTTGGGATTTGGCTTCGAAATACAAAGTTACGGTAGAGCAACTCAAACAATGGAATAATCTATATGGCAACTATATGCTAAAACCCCAACAGCAAATTATTGTGGGTTACAATTAAACGATAATCTGAACTAATAAAAAACGCCTTTTTGCTCAGCAAAAAGGCGTTTTTTAATAAATCTAAATCCTATAGGTTCAATTTGTTCCCCCATAAACCCTCAAACCCGTTCCCTTGTACACCCCAGAGCCGTTAAGTTCTTTTTGTAAGCAAATTACACACAAAATTTTCTACTGTTTCAGCCTCTCCCCCTGCCCCTCTCCAAAGGAGAGGGGAGAATTTTCGGGAAGCCCCT
>JAAFJK010000533.1 GCA_013298105.1 Cytophagales bacterium | reverse complement strand
TGAAGTTATTTAATTCTTGTTGTCTATTGTATCATTTTCAAAGAAGTAAACAACTAAACTGCCTATAAAGTTGTGTTTTTGCAGAAAAACTAAAAAAAACACTGGGACAGGGTGGGGCAACACAGCACAAAAGCCAAAGTAGAATTAGGAATGAAAATTAAATAACATGACAATTTCACTCACGCAAAGCCACTCAGCACCGCGCTTTTGCTAAACAGGGGATTCTTCAGAATGGCTAAATTTGGTTCTGTACCTCTTTAGGTAATGGAATAAATTGTCATGCTGAGCGAAGCGAAGTATCTCGTTGTTAATCAACAGTTTGTGCGCGAAAAGTGACAAAAATAGATTTATCACTTAAAAAAATACGGTTCTTCGAAAGTTATTGCGGAATATTCTGTAGAACAGGCTTCCAGCCTGTTTATTATTTGAAACAACAGGCTGGAAGCCTGTTCTACAGTTTTGCTTGCGCAATAATTTTTTAAGAACCAAAAATACAGGAGGAAAAACATTCACTTTTTTTGAAATAGAAGCAATAGGTTGGCTTTTTCTACAGGAAAAAAGCCTTTGATAGTTTCGTGTAGTTCGCCTCTGTGGGTTTGGTAGGCAAGGATATTGTTCGCGCCTGTGTCTATGTTCACGATAGCCTCTACTTGCCTGCCCTGCGCCTGTAGGTAGGCAAGGGCAGCTTCTGCTATATCATACAAGCGGACAGCAGACTGAATATTGAAAAGCACATACTGTTTTTTTTGTGTTTTTGTATCTTGCACAAAACAAAGCAATCGCCTTTCTCGCTCAAAGGCTTGTTTGTATGGTCTTATCAGTAAGTTATTGTCTTGGGCTAAAAGTTGCGCTTGCAAGACTTGATAAGTATGTCTTTGGGCTTTTTCTAAAAAATCATAGTATGCCTTTACAGAGGCGAGTGCTTGGGTAGGCAAGTGATAAAGTTTGCCTTTTGCACAATATAACACACTCCCCAAGTGAGGCAAAAGTTGTGGATTAAGTACCTTGCCTGCCCCAACTGACAAACCTTCTTGCCTGCCATGCGCATCTGTGAAGCAGGCTGAAGTGGCTAAAAAAGAGCCTTTTGACCTCTCCTCAAACCCATCTCCATTTTGGGTAGAATCTTTCTGCCATACGCTTACGGCTGTGTCAGTTTCTTCAAAATATAGCACATCACCTATACGTTTTTGGTGTTGATTATGTAAAGTTGTGCCTTGTGGATTTGTGATGGTCAGTATGGCAGGCAAGGTAGGCAAGGCAAGATAAACTGCTATCAAAGCCCCAAAAAAAGCACTGAAAATCAATGCTTTATGCCGTCTTTTTTTTACCCAAAAAGTAATAAAAACACAAAAAATAAGCCCTAATGCGTACATTGCCCAGTCTTCCAAACTGCACCACATCGCGTACCGATGTACAAAATTATGCACCTGTTGCTGTAATCGCAAGGCTATGTAGCTAAAATTTCCTTCATAGACATTGTTCCAAAGTTTTGCCCAAAGGCTTTGGGGTTGAGGTGGAAAGATTTTATGTTTTGATAAACGTTTTTTACAATTTTCGCACTTGCCTACGTGGGGCGCGAGTGTTTGCAGGAATAGATAACCCACGCCTTTGTCAAGGTATTTTTCGGCGAGGTCAATTTTAGTCTCAATATCTTGAGGTGCATTGAAGTAGTGCCTTTGCATACTGTCTGCCCACGCATAGTCTTGAGCAGCTATTTTTGGGCTGAAGCAGAGTAGAAATAGTAGGAAAGCTGTATATTTGTGAAGCGTCATGAGCTACCAAATTGACTAAAAAACAGGATAATTCAAAAAAAACTTGCCTACCCATAGAGTAGTGGGCAGGCAAGGTGGTAAGGTTTTAGTCGATGTATTCAATTTTTTTGTAATTTAATCCTGTTATTTTTATAGGTCTGCCTGAACTATCATATTCATAACTCAGACTCAGTTCAGATAAACCTGACATTGAAAGAGAAGTATTTAAGTACTCACCAAATGCCTTATCACCTCCCTCACTACTATGATTTGCTAAATAGTCCTCAACCAAATGACTATTACCATTAAAAAGATACCAATTGGGATTCTTTTTATCTATATATTCTCTGGTTTGCAAACTTGCTCCATAGTTTTTGAAATTACCATTTGTATCATACTCCAATAAATCACTGTTGATATTTTTCAGTTTGCCATTTGAGTAATACGCATATATAGCATAGTAACCATTTGTCAAATTATTTTTTTTGATAAGCTGACCTCCTGTATTGTACTCGTAACTCAATGTAGTATTATAGTTACTACCTACTACATATTGTGTATTATAAGTCGCTAAAGTTGGTTTACCATTTGTGTTGAAAGTAGATACTGACCACGTTTCTTTTCTGTTTCCAACTCTCTCATCTACATACTGAATTAGTACACCATTAGAGTTATAGCTTACTGTTCGCTTTCTTACCAACATTCCATTGGTATTCAATTCTTTGATTTCTATCAAACGGTCTTTGCTGTCATAAGCATAAAGTTCTGTGCCTTGTAAATCATTTCCAAAATCATAAGTCTTGATTTCTTTGATTTTATTGGACACCTTCTTAGGTTCATTTTCAGTTTTTATACAGCCAATGATGGCTACAGAGAGAGCTACGAAAGCGAGCAACGCAAATATGAATTTGCGGGAGATGGGAGATTGGAGTAGTTTTTTCATTGTTTTAGAGAGATTTTTAAAATTTTAAGTATTTGAAAATCAAATCTATAAGGTCTTAAAGACCTTATAGATTTAGTTTTTTTTACTGTTTATTCAGCGTGAAGTGAAGCGTTACGCTTACTTTGGGGTGCGACTGCACCATGACGAAAGACATCGAACTGCCATTTACGCTAAAGTTCGTAAGGGCAGTAATGCCATTCGGTGCGCCATTGCTGAACGTAAAGGTATTGCCTGATTTGGCAAAACTACCACCAAAGGTAGCAGGAAAGGGCAAGGGCATTCCCGAAACGGTGTAGCTTCCGCTATCGTCTGAAGTGCCATCAATAACCAACTGAAAGTTGGCGTAGGGTTGTCCCGCCGAAGCGAGGTTTTGCCCCGTCCCGTTGATTTGGACAGTCGAGGCTTTCCAAGTGCCTTTAAGCAAAAGGGCAGGAGGTGGTGGTGGATTATCCGTTCCACCCCCACCTTTTTTACAGGCAGTGAACAGACCAAACAGCGCGAGAAGCGCGAAAAGGAGTTTTTTTTTATTGACATTCATATTCGAGGGTGGAGTTTCCATTTTCACCATTATTTGTTGATTTGATTTTGATTAGCTTTCCATCTTCATCATATTCGTAGGTGTAATCTACTGTCCCAGAAGGAAAAAATGCACGTTTTATATTATTTTTATTCATAAAAGGTGGTTCAAAAGGGATAATATACGATGGCATAGCAACTTTATAAAAATCTCCTTGATAATTCAACTCCTCATTGTGTTCATAAGAGGAAACATAATCCAATGTTTCAGGCTTATTGATATTTTTGACATAACGAGTTTCTTTTTTGACATTGCCTTTAGCATCATAGTCATACAGTATTTTCCAGTATTCGTTGAGAGTACCTGAAAAAACATTTGTAATTTTTCCATTTGCATCAAGATTCCAATCGACTGAAATTAAGGTATAACTTCCATTTTCAAGTCCATAATTTTTTACTTTAATTTTATTCGCAGTGGAATAATCATAAAGTGTATAACCTTGCTTAAAAAACTCACTTGCGCCTGTTGCTTTTGCAAAAATATCAATTTTTGATACCTTTCCATCAACATACTCAAACACCCTATAGCTTGTCATAGCACCATCGTAGTAAGAGTTCCATCGTTTTATGAGGTCGTTTTCGTAGATATACTCAAAAACGAGTTTGCCACCTGTAATTTTTTTCAGTTTGCAATTACCTTTTGGTTTGGCAGTGTCTTCTTTTTGGCAACCAACAAAAAGCACAGTAAAGCACAAGACAAATAGTATTTTTATTGACTTTTTCATACGATTAGAAAAA
>JAAFJK010000645.1 GCA_013298105.1 Cytophagales bacterium | reverse complement strand
AATCTTTTGTGTTTATACTTTGTTGCAATATTCATTACAAAACACCGCTTTGCGCTTCTATTGCGCCTCGTCTAAACCCAAAATATTGCACAAAACCTGACCATCTTATTTTTTACTCGTTCCTAAAAACCTTGCCTGCCCATACATCGTGCGGGCAGGCAAGGTCTTGGGCTGAGGTTTGTACTTCAAACCTCAAACTTGTAATTACCGATTTCTGCCATATTTTTCGTGGCTCGATACCCAGTCTGAAGACGAAATGGCTGAAGCAAGCGAAATCTCACCTGCCAAAACTACACCCGCTACGATTTCAGCAAATTTATTGACTCTATCCCTTCCATAGCAGTCCATCATCTGCAAACACTCTTTTTGGGTAGCCAAGCCCACACCGCCCCCATAAGTCGCTACTATCAGCGAAGGAATCGTGATAGAGATATACAAATCACGTGCAGGCGTAAGCTCAGAATAAAGCACAGCCGCCGAAGATTCAGAAACGTTTGCTACATCTTGCCCTGTAGCTATGAACATAGCCGTAATGCCATTGGCAGAGTGGCAGCCGTTGTTGTTTGCACCTGAAAGTATTGCGCCTACATTGGCTATACCCGCGTGGTAGGCAAGTTGTTCAGGCTCTACGCGCATACGCTCTATAAGCACCTCGCGCTTCACGATACACTCAGCCACTACGCGCTTTCCGCGTGTACGCATGATGTTGATTTGAGAGGCTTTTTTATCTGTCGCAAAGTTCGATTCAAGATAAAAATTAGTGATTTTGTATTCGTTGTAGTGGTCAAGTATCCAGCTACAAGCCGCAAAAGTAGCGCGTCCTACCATGTTTTGCCCAGCCGCATCACCTGTAGTAAAGTTGAAGCGCAAGAATGCAAACTTGTTCGATAGGTAGTAGTCAATGTAGTGGAGTTTGGCTATGCTTGAGGTTGCTTCGGCTTGTTTGGCTATCTCAGGCTTGTGTGCCTCTACCCATTTGCAAAACTCACGTGCGCCGCGTGCATCTTCAAACACAAATACAGGAGCGCGTTGCATATCATCGCCTACTACAGTACATTTTACGCCACCACTTAGATTGATGACCTGCATACCTCTGTTGTAAGAAGCTATCAGCGTACCTTCAGCAGTTGCCATAGGTACTATGAACTCTCCTTGCGCGTGTTCTCCATTCATGAGGATAGGTCCCGCTATGCCTATAGGGACTTGCGCCACCCCTATAAAGTGTTCGCAATTCCCTTGTGTGATGTGGGGGTCAAACGAATATTTATTCACGTGCTGAAGCTCCACGCCTGTATAGCCTTTGATGAAGTCTTGGCGGGCTTTGATAGCGGCTTCGGTATAATCGTCCTCGTCATTTCTTGGGATTTTTACACGATTTTGGTGTTCTTGTTGGATAGTATCATCTATCACGAACTCGAGCTTACCAAAAGGCGAGGCTTCAAAAGCAATCGTAAGTGAATACTTGCCTACCGCGAGTGCTTCGGTCTTCAGATGAAGCGTAACGGTCTTTTTGAGTGGAAACTCAAGAGGCGTTTCGGGTGTGATAAGTGTTTGAGAATGTATTTTTTCATCTCCAGCTTCAAAGCTGATGTTTGCCAAGTCGATGGCATTGCCATTGATTTTTACACCCAAGATGCGCTGTAGCTTGGCATCAGTGAGGCGATTTTTGAGGCTAAAGGCTACACCATGTTCAGTATTTTTGAGGCTACCGTTGGTGTAAAGATTTTTAAGTAGTAATGAAGGAATTTCCATATACCTATGAGAAAAGCGTTTTTTTTATTTTGCCCGCAAAATACATCTTTTTCTTAGAATATTGATAACTTTCTTATTTTTTTTCATAATTTAGGAACGAGTAAAAATAAGATGGTCATGTTTTGTGCTATATTTTGGGTTTAGACGAGGCGCAATAGAAGCGCAAAGCGGTGTTTTGTAATGAATATTGCAACAAAGTATAAACACAAAAGATTAGCAAAATGTCCAAGTTATTTTTTACTCGTTCCTTAGCTTACATACGCAGAAAAAACTATCTTTGCAGTCATGAAAGGATTTGATGTCCATACGCTTGATGTCCCCGCAGGCAAGGCGGTTTATTTTGCTTCTGACTTCCATCTCGGTGCGCCCGATTTTCAGACCTCGCGTGCGCGAGAAGTGCGGATAGTAGAGTGGCTTGAGCATATCAGGGGGCAGGCAAGTGCCATATTTTTGGTGGGCGATATTTTTGACTTTTGGTTTGAGTATGCGGCGGCAGTCCCGCGCGGTTATGTGCGCCTATTGGGTAAATTGGCAGAAATCACAGATGCAGGCATACCTGTTTATTTTTTTACAGGCAACCACGATATGTGGATGTTTGATTATTTTCCCAAAGAAATAGGCGTAACTGTATTCAAAAAACCTCAAGTCTGGCAAATCCATGGGCAGCGTATTTTGGTAGGGCATGGCGATGGACTCGGTCCTGGCGACTATTTCTACAAATTCTTGAAACAGGTATTCCAAAACCCGCTCTGCCAATGGCTTTTTGCAAGATTGCACCCCAATTTTGGGATTGGATTGGCAAGTTTTCTCTCACGCAGAAGCAGGGCAAAAAACCTAAAAAAAGGCGCGGACGAAGTTTTTTTGGGAGAAGCCCGCGAATGGCTTATCCAATATTGCAAACAAACAGAAACTACTCAACACTTTGATTATTACGTATT
>JAAFJK010000196.1 GCA_013298105.1 Cytophagales bacterium | reverse complement strand
GCAGGCTTCGCTTGGAATGAAGGCGAAGTTTCTTATAGTGCCTATTATCTGAATGATGCAAGCCTCCAAATGATGCAAGACGATTGGGTACAATATGCACTCGCCAAACCCTTGAAGCACGAACCGGGTACTACTTTTGCCTACAGCAGTGCCTCGCCTATCTTGATTTCGCATATTTTGAGAGAAGCGACTAAGTTACCTCAAGAACTTTTTGCGTTGCATTATTTTTATATGCCATTGGGTATCACTGAATTTACGTATCAGCAATGCCCCCACGATACAGATATATTGGCAGACGTGGACATCTTGCCTACCGACTTACTAAAAATAGGACAAATGATGCTCCAAGAAGGCAGATATGGCGCACATCAAATCGTGTCGCAAGCGTGGATTCGCCAAAGCCTTACGCCCCAAGTGCAGTTCAAAACGGCAGGCAAGGCGTATGGCTATATGTGGTGGCTTGACTACCTCAATATGCCTACTCAAGAACCCCTTGCCTACTACTACGCATGGGGCATAGGCGGGCAACACATTTTTGTAGTGCCTACCTATCAGCTGGTAGTCGTAACGACAGGAGGCGACTACAGCGTTACGCTACCCAATCAGCCCTTTGAACTCCTACAAAAGTACATCTTGCCTGCCTTTTAGGGGTTACAATAAAACTGCCAAAAAATCGTTACATCTATTCAAAATAAAACTATCAAAATCCTTTTGAATGAACTTTTCCAAAATAATATACTTTCTTGCCCTTATATTTTTGCCAAAAGGCATACAAGCACAAAACGAACTTTGGGTGCTGGCAGGCAAGCAACCTTCTGCCATAGAATTACTCCAAACAGATGAAAACGGCTACTGGTACATCACAGGCAATTTTCAACACTATCTCAAAGTAGGCAACGTATATCTTGAAGAAGAAAAAGGGCGGTATTTTGTCATGAAATACGAGCCAACCACCCAAAAACCTATGTGGGTTAAACAATTCACACAACCTATCAAAGAAATGCGCCTTGCCTCCCAAGCACTCTACATAGCGGGGCAGTTCAAGGGAAAACTGGACTTTGAGGCGGTAGAGCTTACCTCTTATGGCGAATATTCGAGCTATTTGGCAAAAATAGAACTCTCTAAAGGCGAATATGAATGGGTACGCCCCCTCAAAGCCGACAAAGATGCACTCGTGGGTGGACTGGCTACAGACTCGGAAGGAAATACAATACTGACAGGCAATTTTGTGGGCATACTTCAGATAGGTACAGAAACTATCCGCCCCATCAAATTCAAAAACATCTATCTTGCCAAATTCAACCCAGATGGTAAGTTACTTTGGCTTACACAAGCTACGGCTGGACAAGACGAACTTACAGGCATATCAGTTTGGAACTTAGTAATTGATGCGAAAAATAATCTTATCTTATCAGGTACGCTTTGTGGGGTAGGATTTTTGGGCAAAACCCCCATCACAAGTGGCAAAGAAACCTTCAAAGGTGAGGGATTTACCTTTACCACAGATATTTTCTTAGCCAAAATCAACCCACAAGGCGAAACACTTTGGGCAAAATCCATAGCCAATCAAGCCGAAGTACAAGCCATAGCCACCGATACGCTTGGAAGCATCTATCTTACAGGCAATTTTCGGGGAAGCGAAAGTACAAAACACAAGACAGGAGAAGCCATGTTTGATGACTTCAAAGCCCTGAAAGTAACCCAAAAAATAGACAGGCGGTCTTTAGAAACCTGTTTTGTGGCTAAATACTCCTCACTCGGCAACTTGATATGGGCAAAAGGTGCCGAAAGTTCAGGCGAAAGCAGAGGCACGCATTTAGCTTGGAATGTAAAAGACAATGTACTTTGTGTGGCAGGGTTTTATTACCACGATTTGAAATTTGGTTCGCTTGAACTTAATACACCCCACGAAGATGCAGAATTGTTTGTGGTTACATTCGCACCCAATGGCGCACCCAAGAAATTGCATGGCACACAAAGTCCTACTACCAAAATCTTGAAAGATGTCCAACTCACAAATTTTGGCGACCTCTACGGCACAGGTATCTTCAAAGACAGTTTCCAAATCAATGGACAACGCCTCACAACTGAAAACCCCAACGTTTGTGGCTTCTTAGTGAAGTTGAATTAACCTATCATATACTATAGCTATAAAACACCTTGCCTGCCCTGCGTAGGCAAGGTGTTTTTTTAAATGCAAATAATTGGTTATGAATACTTTAAAAAATATTTTCAAAAAAAAGATGTTTTTTTTTGAAAATATTTGCACAGCAAAAAAAAAAAGTCAATATTGCCGTCTGAAAATGAAACATTCTATAATCGTTTACGTAACGGATTCACTCAAATCAAAAAAAGGTAAAAAAGTGCTTGAAAAAAATAAACCTTACACCATACCTTTTTTTTAAAGGATTTCTAAGAGGTAGAAAAAATTATAGGATAAAAAAAAGTATTTGTTGTATTATATAAAGAATTTTTGCTTTTTTTTTGAAAAAATAATTCTTTTAAAAAAAAACGTCCTATATTTACGTATTGAAAACAGAAAAGTTACAAAAAGACATAGTTTTTTTGTAATATTTTGAAAAAAAATTAAAGGAGCAGGCAAGTTTTGACACTCAATGCCCCATCTACAAGAAAACAGAAAATTTTTAAGGTACTACTAAAACTAAATTTAAGAGGACTATGAAAAAACTAACACTCCTCGTATGCTTTTTTATGTTGAGCATCGCGCAGACTTTTGCTCAAGCCTATCAAGGTCGTCAAGACAATTATTGGGAAGTTGGCGTACAGGTGAACGCCATGAACTATTTTGGTGATTTGAATCCCAAAAATCAATACGTAGCTACCAAAGTAGGTAGCACACGCCCTGCTATATTCATACAAGCCGCTCGCAAAATAGGCTCAAGACTCCGCCTTCGTGGTAGCTTTGGGTATGGTCGTGTAACAGGCAACGACTTCAATTCTTCTCAAAATTTCAATGATTTTGATGGCGAAGTGAAAATGAAAAAAATGGCACGTTACGGACGTAACTTGCACTTCCGCAACGACATCAAAGAACTTGCCTTCTCAGCTACTTTTGATTTGTTCAAAAGCAATGGACGCTATTACCGCAGAAGAGCTTTCACACCTTATGCCTTAGCTGGTGTGGCTGTATATCACCACAATCCGAAAGC
>JAAFJK010000036.1 GCA_013298105.1 Cytophagales bacterium | reverse complement strand
GAACCTCAGTGCTATAGCGGGTAGCTATTGTAGTACCTCGCCTCCCGTAACCTTAGTGGGCAGTCCAGCAGGCGGAGTCTTTAAAATAGATGGTAATGTAGCCACCGCTATCAATCCTGCCACCCTTACAGCAGGAAATCATACCCTTACCTACGATTACTCAACCCCTGTCAGCAACTGTAGCAGTAGCACCTCCAAGCCTTTCACTGTCCACCCAACACCCACGCTCGCATTCACGAACGTAAAAGATGCGTACTGTTTGGCAGGAAGTCCCTTCACTATGCAGGCAACTCCTGCAGGCGGAACTTTCACTATCAACAATGTACCCGCCACTCAATTCAATATAGCCACACTCGGCATAGGCAATCACACCGTAAAATACAGCTATACTTCGCCCGAAGGCTGTAGCAACACGCTCTCCAAACCTGTCCAAATAGCGGACAAACCAACAATTACATTTGTGGACTTAAATCCACTCTATTGTAGTGATGTAACTGCGTTCAATCTCCAAGCCACGCCTTCAGGGGGTACATTCAAAGTGAACAATGCACCTGCCACCCAATTCAATCCAAGCACCCTGCCAAGTGGTACATACACTATAGATTATATTTACACAGACCCTACTGATGCTACTTGCTTCAATAGTGCAACAACTCAAGTAGAAGTGAAACCCGCACCTGATATGGTATGGCTTGATGTATTAGACAACTATTGTGTAACAGACGACGTGCTGGTACAGCCTACGGTAAAGATTACGCCTCCACAGGGTCCAGGATTGGCACCCACACCACCTGATTTGCAGTTTAATCCCTCTATAGTGGGGGCAGGCAAGCGGAATTTATCTTTTGGCTTTACTGATGTCATCACAGGCTGTAGCCGTACCATCACAAAAGAAGTAACTGTCCATGCCTTGCCTACTGTAGCTTTTATGGATTTGGCAGATGCCTATTGTCAGCAGTCTTTTGTAGTACCTCTCAAAGCAACTCCCGCAGGCGGAGCGTTCACAGTAGATGGTTTGCCTGCCACTGAGCTGAATCCACGCGACTATGCGGCAGGTGATGTGCTACTCGTGCGCTATGATTATGCAGATGCACAATCTTGTGCAAATTTTACAGAGAAAGAAGTGGAGATAACCCCCGCGAATGTATTTACACCTATAGCAGAGGAGCTGAAGATATGTCCACAGCCTACCTATTGGCTGGAGGCACTCACGACTGCCGAAGAACAAGCCTACAAAGCTACAGGCATCACACCTGTTTATTTCTGGAAACATACGACTGCCAGTGTAAGGCGCATCAGTATCACAGAACCCTCACAATCAGGAGAGTATGAAGTAACCATACGCGACAATGCAGGCTGTCCGATAGCCCAAAAATCCTACGTACTGAAGGTAAATTGCGAGCCAAGGTTATTCATTCCGACTGCCTTCACGCCCAATGCAGATAGCAAAAACGAGAAATTACAAATCTTTGGGGGCGACTTCATCAAGTTAGACTTCAAAGTCTATAATCGCTGGGGCGAGGTCATCTATACCGCACGTTCGTTGGAGGAAATGTGGGACGGCAATGTGAAAGGCAAACCCGCACCCGCTGGGATTTATGCTTGGACTGCTACTTTTGAGAACACCCTGAAGCGTGGGGAAGTAGTGCGCAGGCAAGGGCAGTTTTCGCTGATAAGATAGAGGAGATATAACGGCAGGCAAGGAAAGTTCCTTGCCTGCCGTTTTTATAGTTTTTGGATTTCTGATATAGATAGTCCTGTAACTTGACTAATAAAATCAATGTCTGCTTGAAGTGCTTTCATTTTTTTAGCATTTTCATAGTTTTGTGCTTCTTTTCCAATCTCGATGCCCTCATTTACGCCTTCGCCAAAGCCTTCCTCTTTGCCTTCAAAAAAAGCGGTATCTGTAACGTTCTTCAAATCCCTGTAGTATTTCAAACTTTTTTCGTATTGATTTTGCTCTTTGCGGTTGAATTTGGCGATTTCAGCTTCATTGAAGGCTTTTTGAAAAGCTATG
>JAAFJK010000219.1 GCA_013298105.1 Cytophagales bacterium | reverse complement strand
TGATAATTTCACTCACGCGAAGCCACGCTGTAAGCGTCTGTTGGTATTGCCTAACCGCGTAAAAGCTCGATAACAGACGCTTACAGCGTGGCTAAATATTCTCAAGTTATTTTTTACTCGTTCCTTACTTTCGCAAAGACTGGATACTTTCTCTCAAAAAACCAATTTGTTTGTCTGTAAGGGCGGTGTCAGTATGGCATTTTTGATAAAAGGCAGTAAATAAATCCAGCTCTGTCATATCTTTTAGGCTACTTGCATCAATGCCGTCAGTTTTTCGTTTGCGCTTATTTTCAGCGCGGCGGAGGTGCATCGCATTTTTAAACGACTTTTGCACTATAGCCATAGGATTCAAAAAGCTATGCTCATTCTCGAGGGTTACTTCCAGAAAGTCGTCCTCGCCCACTGCTTCGGGATTTTTAGACGTAATTTTGAAACTGTAATCTTCTATTATACCCGTTATGCGGTGCATATCGCGGAGGGCAGGCAAGGCAATTTCCTCTTTTTCGGCTATGCCTTGCGCATCAAGCGTAAGCATAGTTACAGTTTTTTTGTGGGTAGCTTCCGAAAAAGAATATTTCAAAGGCGAACCCGCATAGCGCACATTATTGCCGAGCGTTTGTGGTCTATGCAAATGCCCCAAAGCCGTATAAGTAAATTTATCAAAAAGAGAAGTTTCTACGTATGCCGCACCTCCTATCAAGAGGTCGCGCTCAGAGTCAGAGGCTTCACCTCCTGCTACAAAGGCGTGTCCTATCAATACGCGCCTACCTGTAGGACATTGTTTATCAATCTGTTGGACTATCCATGCCAGCGTATCTTGGTGAGTACGGATAGGCAATTCAGTATCTGCCAATGCCGTAAAGTAGCGCAAAGTTTCGGGTTCGGTATAAGGTATTGGGAAGAAATGAACCTCTCCAAACGCATCATGGAGCGTAATCTGAGGCATGGTTGTCAGTGGTGGGGCAGAAGTAATTTGCCCAAACATATACAAGCCTTGTTTTTCCAAAATAGCATTGCAATAGCCTACCCGTTGTGGGTTATCGTGATTGCCTGCTATGGCTATGACAGGTATTTTCAAATGAAGGATAATCTCACTCATCACTTCATCAAATAACTTGATAGCATCAGCAGGCGGCACAGAGCGGTCGTACACATCTCCTGCCAAAAGTATCACATCGGGTTGATGCGCTCGGACGATTTCAAGAAATTTTTGTAAAACATATCTTTGGTCATCAAGCAGAGAAAAATTATTCAAATATTTGCCCAAATGCCAATCAGCAGTATGTAAGATTTTCATGCAAAGGTTATTTTTGCAAATATAACTTTTTTAAATAAAAAAGCGCAATACTTTGAAATAACTAATTCGGCAGGGCAGGCAAGTATTTTTGAGATATACAATACTTTTACTTAACTTTGCAACTGAAACAAACCCCAAACCCTCATGTGCGGTATAGCTTTTATTCGTTTGCGTAAGCCTTTTGGTCATTATGTTGAGAAATATGGTACGTATTTGTATGGATTGAACAAACTGTACCTCCTCATGCAAAAACAAAATAACAGAGGACAAGATGGCGCAGGGCTTGCGAGCGTTAAAATCGGTATCCCCGCAGGCAAACGGTATGTGAGCCGCTATCGCTCAAATGAAAAGCAACCACTCGAAGACCTTTTCAAAAAAGTAGATGAGAAAATAGGAAATACCCTCAAAAACCAGCCCCTTACCTACGAAAATGCCGAAATACTCAAAGAAGATGTAGCCTTTTTGGGCGAAGTCTATCTCGGACATTTGCGGTATGGGACACATGGAGGCAATAGCATCGAAAATTGCCACCCTTTTCATAGACAAAGTAATTGGAGAAGCCGAAACTTGGTTTTGGCAGGAAATTTTAACCTTACGAATGTAGAACAACTTTTTGATAAGCTCGTCGAGCTGGGGCAACACCCCAAAGACAAAGTAGATACAGTACTCGTGATGGAGAAAATTGGGCATTTTCTGGACGAAGAAAACGCACGTTTTTTGCAAGCACTTAAGGGAGAATTGCCCAAAGCTGAAATCACGGAAATCACAGAAAATGAATTGGATTTAGTGAAAGTCTTGGCGCGTTCGTGCCGCGATTTTGACGGCGGATATGCCATAGCAGGCATTACAGGCTATGGGGCTTCGTTCGTGGTGCGCGACCCTGCGGGGATTCGTCCTGCGTACTATTATGCAGATGATGAAGTGGTAGTGGTAGCTTCTGAAAAGTCAGCCATCAAAACTGCCTTCAATGTAGATTATGACCAAATCCAAGAAGTACAACCCGCCCACGCCCTTATCATCGACAAGGCTGGCAACTATCAAGAGCATCAAATAGCCGAAGCCGCCCCCAAAACGTCTTGTACTTTTGAGCGCATTTACTTCTCGCGTGGGACAGACCCGATGATTTACAACGAACGAAAACAATTAGGTCGTTTGCTAACAAATCAGGTGCTGGAAGCAGTAGATTATGACCTCGAGAACACGATTTTTTCTTATATACCCAATACCTCCGAAACTGCCTTTCTTGGTCTTACCAAAGGAGTCGACCATTACCTTATCCAAGAGCGTAAAAAAGCGATTTTTCAACAAAAACTAAGCGAAGAAGAACTGGAAAAAATCCTTTCCTTCCGTCCGCGTGTAGAGAAATTAGCCATCAAAGACGTGAAAATGCGTACCTTCATAGCTGGAGATGACACCCGCGATGAGCTTGTGGCGCACGTATATGATACCACGTATGAGATTGTCCGCAAAGGCATTGACAATATCGTGCTGATAGATGACTCTATAGTGCGTGGGACTACCCTCGAAAAGAGCATTCTCAGAATGATGGACAGGCTAAATCCCAAAAAAATAGTTGTAGTATCGTCTGCCCCACAGATTCGTTTTCCTGACTGTTATGGGATAGATATGTCGCGCATTGGCGACTTTATCGTCTTTAGGGCTGTAAAGGCTCTTTTGAAAGAAACAGGGCGCGAGCATCTGCTCGAGGAGGTCTATGAACGCTGTATGGTAGCCAAAGAGGAAGGCGAGGCAGGCAAGGAAAATTTTGTCAAAGCACTGTACGCGCCTTTTACAGACATAGAAATCTCCAATAAAGTAGCCGAGCTGGTAGGCAAGGGCATCAAAGCTGAAGTACAAGTCATTTTCCAAACGGTAGAAAACCTCCGCCTTGCCTGCCCGAACCATACAGGCGACTGGTACTTTACAGGCGACTATCCTACCAAAGGAGGAAATAAAGTCGTAAACCAAGCCTTTCTAAACTTCATGCAAGGCAAACTCAAGAGAGCCTATTGAGGTTTGAAAAGAAACAGGTTTTTCAATAATTATTGTAGGCAACCTGTAATTAGGAACGAGTAAAAAATAACTTGGACATTTTGCTAATCTTTTGTGTTTATACTTTGTTGCAATATTCATTACAAAACACCGCTTTGCGCTTCTATTGCGCCTCGTCTAAATCCAAAATATCGCACAAAACCTGACCATCTTATTTTTTACTCGTTCCTTACAACCAAAATCGTAATTACAGGTTGCCTACAACTAAAATTGTGGGGAGTTTGAAGTAGCATTTTTACAATACGGCTTCTTCTATAGTTTCGCAATATTTGATGTCGTATTGTGTGAAGTCAAAAGTGGGATAGTCTGTACTGATTTTGCTTCTTCCAATTTCAACGCTTTTTCTAAAAAGATTGTCTTTCGGCAAAATTTTGCGGTAGTGCGCCAAGCCGTATTTGAGCATTTCGGGCTTCCACTCTACGTGATACCATGTCATAGAGGCTTGATGAAATGTAGTAAGACTTCTTTTATCAAATACGAGTGTAGTCAGCGCAAATCTTGCGCTTTTGATAACGTCCGTCATGGCGTTAAAAAGTTCCTTAAAATTTTGTTCGGGGATATAATTACCCTGAAGTTCACACACAAGCACGTGAGAGTGTTCTTGTATTGTATAAACTTTGGCAAAACGATTTTCTGTGATGATGGTATTAGTCATAGCTTTATAACCTACAAATCCAAAGATTGTTTTTATTGACAGAAAAAAACGCAAAGCCTTTTGGACTTTGCGTTTATCATTAGACTTCTTGCGAATTGGAGAAGGGCAGGGTTGAGGTATCAAAAATAGCACTTTTGCAAGAAGTCTATTTATGCTTCAGGGAGTTTGTATATCCAACCCATCAAGTCAGTTTCTTTGCCTTTGCAAAGGTCGATGAGGTGTTTTTTTGCGCGGAGCGCGAATCCATCTTCGCGTAGAGGCGGGAGTTCATAATCAGTTCCTTCGTAACCTATGACAGATATGGGGGCTACTGTAGCGGCTGTACCTACTCCGTAGGCTTCCTGCAACTTGCCTGCCTCCAGTGCCTGTACTATCTCGGCTACTGTAACTTTGCGCTCCTCTACTGCATAGCCCCAATGACGCGCCAAGTCAAGGACACTTTTGCGTGTGATGCCATCAAGGATAGAGTCGCCTACAGAGGCAGTGATGATTTTGTTGTCTATCGTGAACATCAAATTCATAGTACCAGATTCTTCTATGTATTTGTGTTCTTTGCCATCAGTCCAGATGATTTGGTCATAGCCTTCTTCTTTCGCAAACTTGAAAGGGTAAAGCGAAGCCGCATAATTGCCTGCCGCTTTCGCGCTTCCTATACCACCTTCTACAGCTCTTACGAAGTGCGTTTCTATTTTTACCTTTACAGCGTGGCTGTAGTACGCGCCTACAGGCGAGGTAAAGATGATAAATTTGTAGGTATCAGAAGGGCGCACGCCCAATACTTCGTCTGTAGCAAAAAGGTGTGGACGTATATACAGTGTCGCGCCTTCTTGTTTGGGCAACCAATTTTTATCTACCTGTAGGAGTTGGGTAAGTCCCTGCATGAATATTTCTTCGGGAACTTCGGGCATACACATACGCACCGCCGAGCGGTTTAGGCGTTGCAAATTTTCCCAAGGACGAAAGAGCTGGATTCCGCCATCAACTGTATGATAGGCTTTCATTCCTTCGAATATGGCTTGCCCATAGTGCAGTGTTATCAAAGCAGGCGTGAATTGCAAAGGTCCATAAGGCACTATTTTGGGTTCTTGCCACGCGCCATTTACAAAATCTACGACCAGCATGTGGTCGCTAAAGTGCTGACCAAAGCCAAGGTTTTGGAAATCAATCTGTGGTAGGCGAGATTGCGCTACGCGCTCAACGGGTATATCAAGAGTTGCTATCATATTTCTTGGGGGTGGAAGGGTGGGCAGGTAGAAAGGTAACAGGTGGAAAGGTAAAAGGGGAGCGGGTAGGCAAGTTTATTTGTATTCGAAGCTATCAAAATATTTTAGGAAGATTTTGGTGATATTCTTTGCGTCATCAATGCCTCTGTGGTGTGTACCTTCAAGCGTGAGATTTTCGCGTTCGAGTGCCATATTCATGCCTATGCCTTTTTCTATGCCTATCATTTTGCCATGTTGGTGTTTGATGCTGATGTGTTTTTTGAGCCATTTGGCATCTAAGTTATGGAGTTCACAATCTTTTTTGAATTGTGATTTGTCATAAAAGCCCCACGAACAGAGCCAATAATCATCTCCAAAACTATTTATCCAATCTTGAAACTTGCCTACCACTTCGGGAAAGTGTGGTGCGTCTTGTATCATATCTTGCGTGATGGTCGTGAGTTCTGTGCAAAAGGTGGACAATGTAGGGTGGACAATGGGTTTTATGAATGAGCCAAATGTGCTGACGATTTGCTTTTGTTCGTCTATACACACTGCGCCAATTTCTATGATTTCGTTGGGTGTTTGTTCTTTTGTATCCCAACAAGTAGCTTCTAAGTCAAATATGATGTATTTCATGATAAATGTTAAATGTTTACATTCTTGCCTGCCATGCGATTTCGGGGGTTTGCAAATCTTGGTGCATAGCCCTACAGAGCGTAAAAAGATAGTCTGAAAGACGATTCAAGTATTTTATAACCAAGTCTGCCACAAATTCATTTTGTTGCAAGTCAATACAAATCCGTTCTGCACGCCTACAAACACACCGCGCCACGTGCGCAAACGAAATAGACTGATGTCCACCAGGCAAGATAAAACTCCGCAATTCAGGTAAAATACTTGTCATTTTGTCTATTTCCTGCTCAAGAAGCTGTATATCTTCTTCTTTGAGGTCAGGGATTTTCATTTTAGATTTTTCGGGGTCAGAAGCGAGCGAAGCCCCTATCGTAAAAAGCCTATCTTGTATTTCCTGCAAAACGCCTTGCCTGCCCACATTCGCAGGTTGGTCGCGTACAAGACCTATGTATGAGTTCAGTTCATCTACAGTGCCATAGCTCTCGATGCGCAAGTGTGCTTTAGATACGCGCGTACCTCCTATGAGGCTTGTCTGCCCACTATCGCCTGTTTTGGTGTATATTTTCATGAGGTAAAGTTGGATTCGGGTTTACGGGTAAACGGGGCGAGTAATTGGTTGCTTGTAATGTCTGTAAATCTTGATTTCTGTCCACCCGTTTACCCTTTCTTAAATCGTTTGCAAAATTAAACAAGGTATAGGACTTTTCCTAATATTGTGGCTTTTTTATTGTTAAAATAGTATTATTTAAATATTTTTTATGACTATATTTATGTAAGTAGGCAAGGTCAAGAAAATAAAATAGAATCTAAAACAATAGTTACGGAAAATTGTTATACTTTTGCAGATAAATTAAAATCATTCTAAATAAGTCCTCTCATGAACCAAGAAGTTGATGTACTCGAAGCACACATAAATTCAGATTATAAGTATGGCTTTACGACTGATATAGAAAGCGACACCGCCCCCAAAGGACTGAGTGAAGACACGATTCGATTCATTTCTGCCAAAAAGAATGAACCCGAATGGATGCTTGAGTGGCGACTGAACGCTTATTATGAGTGGCTTACGATGCAAGAACCACAATGGCAAAACGTTACCTTTCCTACCATTGACTACCAAGAAATCATATATTATTCTGCTCCAAAACAAAAAGTATCGCTCAAAAGCCTTGATGAAGTAGATCCTGAACTTTTGGCTACTTTCGAAAAGTTGGGTATATCTTTGAAAGAGCAGAAGATGCTTACAGGCGTGGCTGTAGATGCTATCATTGACAGCGTATCTATCACAACTACTTTTAAGGAAAAATTAGGCGAATTAGGCATCATATTTTGCTCTATGAGCGAAGCTATCCAACATCACCCTGAGCTTGTGCGCAGGTATCTCGGTTCGGTTGTGCCTGTGCGCGACAATTATTTTGCGGCTTTGAACTCGGCTGTATTCAGTGATGGCTCGTTTTGTTATATTCCCAAGGGCGTGCGTTGCCCCATGGAACTTTCAACTTATTTCCGTATCAACGAAAAAAATACAGGACAGTTTGAACGTACACTTTTGATAGCAGATGACTACAGTTATGTGAGCTATCTGGAAGGTTGTACTGCCCCTATGCGTGATGAAAATCAGTTACACGCGGCTGTAGTAGAGTTGGTGGCACTTGACCACGCAGAAATAAAATATTCTACTGTCCAAAACTGGTACCCTGGCGATAAAAATGGCAAAGGTGGCATCTACAATTTTGTTACCAAACGTGGGATATGCAGTGGAGCTTATTCAAAAATCTCTTGGACACAAGTAGAAACAGGCTCTGCCATCACTTGGAAATACCCAAGTTGCATCTTGAAAGGCGATAATTCTATTGGCGAATTTTATTCGGTAGCTGTTACGAATCATTACCAGCAAGCTGATACAGGTACAAAAATGATACACATTGGCAAAAATACCAAAAGTCGCATCGTATCTAAAGGCATCTCGGCAGGCAAAAGCCAAAACGCCTACAGGGGACAAGTACAAGTCCACAAACGCGCCGACAATGCGCAAAATTATTCGCAGTGCGACTCCCTACTGATGGGCGATAAGTGTGGCGCACATACTTTCCCTTACATTGACATTCAGAACCCTACAGCGACAGTACAGCACGAAGCCACTACTTCCAAAATCGCAGAAGACCAGTTATTTTATTGCAATCAGCGCGGGATAGATACTGAAAATGCAGTAGCTCTTATAGTAAATGGTTACGCCAAAGAGGTCTTGAACCAACTCCCGATGGAGTTTGCGGTAGAAGCCCAAAAATTATTGGCTATCAGTTTAGAAGGAAGTGTAGGTTAATCAAACGGCAGGCAAGTTTACTTGCCTGCTTTTTTTTTTGATTGGCAATCCATTTGAAATCTACGTAAAAACTCCCTATAAACTTAAAGCGTACTTTCATATACTCAAAAAGGGGACTCGTAAAGTCTTTGAAGTAAGCTATAAAAATATTTGTTATCTTTGTGCCTAAATAAAAACGGTCTTCTGACAATCTTGTGGAATGATGGTGTTAAGTTTGGTAAGGACACCAAACTTGGCGTTTTTAAATTGTTTTAGCCCTGTTTAATGTTCCACCAAACAGCCATTCCACAAAAATTGTCATACAACCGTAATTTTGAACTTTTTTGATATGAAAAATCTATTTCTCAACTTATTGTTAGCAACTACAGTGATAATCTTGGCGAGCTGTGATGGTGTAATCAATAGAATTTTTGCGAAAGTACCATTTTTAATATCTCAACCCTGCCCTGCTCCAAATGGAGAAGGGGTAAAAATACTTTTGCAAAAAGCCTAATCCAAAACCTCGATGCGTTTCCCTTTCTACCGCCAATTAGACAAAATGGACTGCGGTCCGACTTGCCTCAAAATGATAGCTTGCTATCATGGCAAAACCTTTAGCTTGCCTCAACTCCGCGAAAAATGCCATATCACACGTGAGGGCGTTACATTCTTAGGGCTAAGTCAGGCAGCAGAAGCGTTGGGCTTTCGCACATTGGCTGTGCAACTTACCTACGAAGAACTGATGAATGAAGTCCCGCTTCCTTGCATCATTCATTGGAATCAAGCACATTTTGCAGTGCTTTGCCCGAATGACGAAGCGCATAGTTTTATTCAGCGTGTTTTTCGTGGGTTCAGAAAGCCCAAAATAGCTGTAGCAGACCCCGCCCATGATATTATTCAGTATTCCAAAGAAGATTTTTTAAAGTGTTGGTTGGAGGAAGGGGCAGACGAAAACGAAGGACGCGGAATCGTGCTTTTGCTCGAAACCACACCTGAATTTTATGAACAAGAAGAATTAGAAAAAACACCCAAACCCAAAAATGTAAGTTTCCTGTTTCAATACTTCAAACCACATACCGCGCTGATGTGGCAGTTGGTAATAGGGCTTTTGGTAGGCAATATGTTGCAGTTTGTATTGCCTTTCTTGACACAATCTATAGT
>JAAFJK010000808.1 GCA_013298105.1 Cytophagales bacterium | reverse complement strand
GGAATGATTTTATTGTAGGGGTGGGGTTCACCCCCACCCAAGCCAAAAACAGGGTGTTTCAATTAAAAGTTATTTGCGTGGTTTGGGTGGGGGTGAACCCCACCCCTACACCAAAAATATATTTTATTATCCTTCCATTTATTTTTTAGGCTTTACTAACTTGCTCAAAAAATGCTTCTCCACAAAAATTGTCAGACAACCCAAAAAAATAACTTCCTAAAAAGCATACGCTTTTCAGGAAGTTTTATCTGTTTTTGCAAGGAATGAAAATAAAATAAAATAACATGATAATTTTACTCACACAAAGCCACGCTGTAAGCGTCTGTTGGTATTGCTCAACCGCGTAAAAGCTCGATAACAGACGCTTACAGCGTGGCTAAATATGCTTAAGTTATTTTTTACTCGTTCCTAAAGGTAAAAAATATTGCCTCCTTCGGTTGGGGGCTAAAAAAAAATCAGTTCATTGTTTTTTGTTTTTTTCACGTTGTCAATGGTCGCAGACCTTCACAACCGTGTCAAAAATTATAACTCAAAACTTTGTCCACGCTTAGGCACTTCGGCTTGTGGATAGCCCGCTTCAGCGAGGTGTTGTTGGTAGGCAAGCATATTGTTGTATTCTCCATGTACTATGAATATTTTTTGGAGTTTTTCAGATTTTTGTGCTTTTACGAACTTTAGAAGCCCATTCAAATCTGCGTGTCCACTGAATACATCTATGCTTGTGATTCGAGCGCGAATTTCTACTTCTTTTTTGTTGATTTCTACAGAAGTTTTGCCATTCGCAAGTTCATAACCGAGCGTACCTTCAGACGAGAAGCCAATCATGAGGATAGTTGCGTGGCTATTTTGCAGGTTTGTTCTTACGTGATGCTCTATGCGTCCGCCCTGAATCATACCCGAAGACGACACAATGATACAAGGCTCGTGGTAGTTGGATATGGCTTTACTTTGCTTATCAGATTCTACTTGGACAAGGTTCTCAAAATCAAAGAGTGTTCCATGCGTTTTCATGAACTCTTGTGCTTCGGTATTCAGCGATTTGTGGTGTTTTTGGTATATCAAATTGCTTTTGAGCGCGAGCGGACTGTCAGAGAATATGCGAATGGGAGGCAAGTGTCCTTGTTTTTGGAGTTTATGCAAGGTATAAAGCATCGCTTGCGTGCGCCCAATACTGAATGCAGGGACTATCAAACGACCTGGCACATCTACGCACGTACTTTTGATGACTTCCAATACTTCATCTTCAGGCGTGCCTTTGGTCTTATGATAACGACTGCCGTAAGTGCTTTCGCATATCAAATAATCTACTTCAGGCATTTCTTCGGGGTCATTCAGCAGTGGGCTGTCATATCTCCCCAAATCACCCGAAAAGCCAATGCGTTTTGTTTTGCCTTCTTCTTCTACTTCTATGTAGAGGTGTCCTGCGCCCAAGAGATGCCCTGCGGGTACAAAGGTAAGGTGTACGCCTTTGGCTAACTTGATGCGTTGTGCAAAATTCACACAAACACACATCTCGAGTGTTTCCGTAACTTGTTTGTGGACATAAAGTTCTTTCAGTCGGCTGTCCTTTTTTTGGAGTTCGGTTCGTTTTTTGTCCTTTTTTTGGAGTTTTTTGAGCCTGTGTTGGTTCAAGGAAGCAGAATCTTCTAAGATAAGTTTGGTAAGGTCAAGTGTAGCGTGCGTACAATATATTTTCCCTTCAAATCCTTCGCGCAAGAGGTTAGGCAAAAAGCCTGTATGGTCTAAGTGGGCGTGTGTAAGTATTACGGCATTGACCATAGAAGCCTCAAAAGGAAAAAGTCCACCCCCTACATAGTCTTCGGGATTGATGTCCTTGCGCTCCATGTCCATACCACAATCTATCAGAATTCGGTAATCGTCTTTTGTTTCGAGAAGGTACATACTGCCCGTTACTTGACGAGAGGCACCCCAAAATGTTAGTTTCATGCTGTCTTAGAAATATTTATGATATAAGATGTGCGATTTGCGTTCACAAATACCTAAATATTAAAGTGTTGTGAAAATTAAATTAGCACTCTATTTGTTTTTGAGTCCTTTAAAGATTACAAAGTTAGGTTATAACTTAGAGGTTTGCAAGAAAAAGTAAAAACATACTTTTCAAAGCTGTTTAGCCCCCTGCGCCAAAGGGGAGAAATGTGGTCATCTTTACCTCGTTTTGATACACAAAAACTCCCCTTTGGGCAGGCAAGGGCTTTATTCTTCTATCTCTATGAACTCCTCTGTCCTGAGTGAATCTTGCTCCATTTGCAGAATGTTTTTAATCACATACACATAGTCCAAACTATTGAAAGAAGTCGAAAGTTCTATCTCAAGCTCATAGTTGGTCTGTTCAGGCTTTTGGCGAATTTTGCGGACTACGCCAATGGTGATGCGGGGAGGAAAGACCGCGTTTTGTCCTGAAGTACAGATGGTATCGCCTATTTGTACTTTGGCATAAGTTGGAATATCCTCCAGTTGGGCATATTTGGGCGATTTGCCATTCCAACGAATCGTGCCAAGTTCTCCATTTTTTTTGATTTGGGCAGACATACTTGTCTTGGAGTGAAGCAAAGAAACAACTGTAGAAAAGCCGTTATTGGATTGTTTGATTTGCCCCACCACACCGAGCGGAGAGATGACCGCCATGCCTTTTTTTAGTCCATGTCTTTTGCCTTTATTGATGGTGAGGTAGTTATTGCCTTTGTTGGTAGAGTTATTGACCACTTCCGCGATTTGATAATTGTATTGATTCACAACCATAGAATCAATGATAGGCGATACTTTGATAAATTTTTCACGTTTGCGCAAAACATTGATTTCTTCATGCAATCGGATATTTTCTTGTGCAAGGCGTTTATTCGCTTCGCCCAATCTAAAATAACTCCCAATATTGCTCGTAACCTGTAGCAAAGAACCAATGTATTGATTGGCAGAATTTAAAAAAACGGCATTTTGGTAATAGTTGGCTTGTACTATCATCCAAAAGCTCACAAGCTCTAAAAATATAAACAACAAAAAAACTCTGTATTGGCGTATAAGGGCTATGAGAACCTGCATAAGTAAGAATAAACTATGCAAAATAAACACTTTCATTTTAAGTTACCAAAAAGATTTGCTAATATTGCGGTTTTAGTTATCTGTATTTGGTTATGAGAGATAAGTTTATATGGTTTTGGGCATTCTTGATGCCTTTTATGTCTTTGGCACAAACCAAACAAAATAATTATGTAGTCATGGTTTCCTTAGATGGATTCAGACATGACTATGTAAAAAAATTTAACCCGCCCCATCTTTCCAAACTCATCAAAGAAGGTGCATCTGCCCAAAGTGTCATACCTGTTTACCCTTCCAAAACTTTCCCGAATCACTACAGTATCGTTACGGGTATGTATGCCAATAAGCATGGGCTGATTGACAACCCTTTTTATGATACAGAGATAGAAGCTGTCTATAGCTCAAGTAACCGTGAGGTAAGCTTAGACCCTAAATGGTACGGAGGTACTCCGCTTTGGCAACTTGCGCAAGGACAAGGCTTGAAAACTGCCTCCTTCTTTTGGGTTGGCTCTGAGCTACCTATCAAGGGACAATATCCAACCTATCACAAAAAATATGACCCTGCTATCCCAAACCAAGAGCGTATAGACCAGACTGTGGCGTGGCTCAGCCTACCCGAAGCCGAAAGACCGCGCCTGATAACGCTTTATTTCTCACTTGTAGATGATGCAGGACATAGATACGGACCAGACTCCCCTGAAGTAAAACAAGCCGTTTTGCAGGCAGATAGTTTGGTAGGCAAGTTGCAAAATGCCCTGAAAAATATCGCCCTGCCCATTACACTTCTTATCGTGTCAGACCATGGCATGGAGCAAATCAATCCTGTCCAAGAATATTTTGTCAATCTTGAAAAAATAGCTGACCTCCGCGATACGACCATCAACTTCTTCTCGAATGCAGTCCACACGCAGTTTTATTTCAAAGACAAAACTAAAATAGACAAAGCTTACCAAGACCTGAAGAAGAATGAAAAAAACTATACTGTGTTTTTGCGTAAAGATATACCCAAGCATTGGCATTACAACTTGCCTACCCGCACAGGAGATATGCTCGTAGTCGCAAAACCGCCCTATCTGATAGGTGGCAATCATGCCGAAAAAAAAATGTATAAAGAGCAAACGCGCGGACAGCATGGCTATGACCCTTATACATACAAAAATATGCACGCTATTTTTTATGCGTGGGGCGCACACATCAAGCCCAATTTTGCCTTGCCTACCTTCGAGATAGTCCACATATATCCGTTGGTAGCCCATCTTTTGGGCTTAGATATTCCTAAAGACATTGACGGAAAATTAAAAGTTTTGAAAAAGATACTAAAAAAATAAGGGTTTTCTACTACCTTTGCAAAAATTTTCCAACACCCGAAACCCATGTTAGTTGAAATACTAAAATCTAAACTCCATCGTGTGCGTGTTACACAAGCTGAACTTCACTATGTAGGCAGTATCACGATAGATGAAGATTTGCTCGAAGCCGCTGATATGATAGCTGGACAGCGCGTCCAGATAGTCAATATCAACAATGGCGAACGCTTCGAAACTTATATCATCAAAGGAGCGCGTGGCTCTGGGCAAATCTGCCTCAATGGTCCCGCCGCCCGCAAAGTCCAGTTAGGTGATGTCTTGATAGTCATAGCCTACGCCATGATGGACTGGGAAGAAGCCAAAACTTTCCAACCTCGCATTATCTTTCCTGATGAGAA
>JAAFJK010000148.1 GCA_013298105.1 Cytophagales bacterium | reverse complement strand
AAACACTACAGGCGAATACGTAAACTTACCATTAAAATCCACTTGGCGAAGCCTATAATAACTGTTGTATGGTTGTATGGTTGTATGATTGTAGGATTGTATGGTTGTGTGGTTGCCTGTACTTTCTACAAAAGCAATGGCTTTAAAATTTTGTGCATTATCGGAAACTTGTACCTCAAAACCTTTATTATTTAGTTCGCTGAGAGTCTGCCACTCTATTTTTACGGTTTCTGTTTCATCTTGGCGCGTGCCTTTGATATTGCCTAAGACTGTCCCCAAAAGTACATTCGTATCATAAAGTGTCCAATGCGAAAATGCTGTAACATTGTCTTTTTGGGCATAATTCAGGGCGGAACTGCTGGCATCTGCTACCAAATTTTGCCAACCTGTCCCACTACTCCAACGCCCTACATCAAAAGGTTCGAGCATAGTGCCTATTTCTTCGTCTGCATAATTTATACGCAAACTCGAGTTTGCCATAGTGCCTGTATTGAGATTGATGCGGTAGATAAGTTTGATTGCCCTGCCATTGTCTGCAGTATAATGGTAGCGGTCGATATTTACGGTATAGTCTGTGCCTACATTGCGGTTGAGGGAAACCCGCGAACCGCCTATATCGGCAGGCAAGGTGCTTACATTGCGATTTGTGAAGCGTAGATATCCTCCCACACTTGCCTCTGTAGTGGCAGTAAGGTCTTTAACAATGTGATTACTTGCTGTATTTTCAGAAAGTACAGCCGTAGTCCCCATATCTACATTTTTGCCATTCAGATTGAGGTCGCCTGTAGTGATGGTCAGGTTTTGGTTGATGTTGAGGTCGGTGTTCAGCCTTGCGCCTGCATTGTTTTGCAATGTAAGGTTATTTAGACCAATGGCTGAAGTTCCGTTTATATTTTGTAAAGTTGTGCCTTCCAAAAACAAAACAGAAGTGATGCCTTGAGTAGTCGTGGCGGTGTTGTTTTGTGAAAAATCGCCTGTAAGTCTGACTGTCCCTTGTGCGTCAAGCGTTCCTGCATTGTCATTGCGAAGGTTTTGCCCTTTAAGGGTGATGCCTGCTGTGAGTTTGAGCGTAGCACCATTGTTCACGCCATAATTTTGGGCTTGGGCGCAGGTAAATCCTTGCGCCCAAATGCACAAAATCAGTATATAATAGAAGATAGTTTTTTTCATAGTTTTTTTAATCTCTTACATTCAAAACAATCCAACGAGAAGCACTCGCATCATATACAAGTGTTATCAAACCTGTGCCTACTGTGCTTACAGTTGCACCTGTAAGTGAAAGAATACGATTGGCTGCTGTACCTTCAGTAGCAGAATTATCAGCAATAGACATATTTTGCCCTGTGGCATTATAAAGATGAATGATTTTGCCATCTACACCACCTGCAAGTCCGTGAATAGTAAAATTTGCACCTGCTCCTGTAAGTTTAATAAAAGAATTGGTTGTTGCTACAGTGGTTAATTGGGTAGCAGTAAGATTTACGGTGGCACCTACGCCAAAATCAACGCGACGAAGTGCAAGACCACCACTTACATCAAGGGTTGTATTGGGTGCAGAAGTACCAATACCTACTAATCCTGTTGCAGAAATACGCATTTTTTCTGTGTTATTAGTTCTAAAAGTTAGGTCTTGTGCGTCTGTTGTGCCTACAAATCTTGTTGAAGGATTCATTCCTGCATTTCCCAAAATTGACCAATTAAATGCACTGCCATTAGTCCAAGTTAAATTACCTACTCCGTCATTGGTTAATGTCTGTCCATTTGCACCTTGTGTGCTTGGAAAACTTGTTGTAATATTATTTATACTTGTAATATTTCCTGTATTATTAACTGTAAATTGATTACCTGTACCCATAGTTATTGTACCATTGTCTTGTACTTGTAAGGCTGGCACACCATTATTTTGAATGACAAAATCACCTGTGCTTTGTAAATTAATGATAGTATTAGCCGTTCCATTGTTGGCAATGGTCAAAGACTCTGCATTGTCTTGTGTAATGGTTGTATTGGCAGTAAGATTTCCGCCAAGTGTTACATCATTTCCTGTAAGCGTCAAACCATTAGAAGCAGTGGTACTTTCATTCGTTACAGTAGTCCAAGAAGTAGCACCCAAACCATTAGTAGTCAAAACTTGTCCTGTTGTGCCTCTGCCATTTGGGAAGGCAACCGAAGTGCTGACATTTTGGGCATTGTAGGTAAGCACACCTGCAACATCTGTGGTGGTTACGCTGTTGTTTCCTAAGCGGACTTTGTTAGAGGCATTCACAACAGCACCATTGCCTATAGCAGTCGCATTGTCAAGATTATTAGTAGAAGCGTTTGCTTCAAAGCCAACATAAGTGTTGTTACTTCCTGTGATATTAGCAGCACCTGCATTTCGCCCAATACTCACATTGGAGGCACCTGTTGTGTTACTGAACAAAGCCTGAGAACCAAGTGCGGTATTATCTGATGAGGTAGTTCTACGCAAAGATTCATGCCCTACAGCTGCATTGTGATTGCCTGTTATATTGTCGTTAAGCGAAGTAAGCCCTACTGCTACATTGTTATTACCTCCATTGTTTGCTGATTGAGATGAGTGACCAATCGCAACATTGGAGGCAGAAGCAGTGCTATTTCGTAATGCTCTAAATCCTAAAGCTGTGTTCGTACTACCTGTAGCATTGTTTTGTCCTGCTTGAAAGCCAACATAAGTGTTTTGGTTGTTGTTCAAATCGTCATTTTGTCCTGCATTCTCGCCTACGAATACCGAACTGCCTGTATTCAAGGTTTCTATTTGTCCTTTTGTGGTGATGCGGGTGCGGGCTACGTTATTGGTGCGGAAGGTAAGGGCTACATTATCAGTAGTACCTATAAAATTTGTGCCATCTACTGTACTTGCATTGCCTGTAAGTCCCCAATTAAAGGTGCTTCCATTTGTCCAAGACGTAAGCCCAGCACCATCAGTAGTCAAAACCTGTCCGTTTGTGCCTCTTATGTTGGGGAATGTGATAGAGTTAGTACCTTGCACATTGTAGGTAAGCCTTCCTGCTATGTCTGTATCTGTAACGTTGTCATTGCCTATACGTACTTTATTAGAAGCATTGACTACAGCCCCAAAACCTAACGCAGTCGCATTGGTAAGGTTATTGGCAGAGGCATTCGTACCAAAACCTACAAAAGTATTGTTAGTCCCTGTAGTATTGATTAAACCTGCATTGATACCTACCGCCACATTGCTTGCGCCTGTGGTATTATTGAACATAGCATTTAAGCCTAAAACACTGTTATTAAAACCTGTTGTGTTGCTACGCAAACTACCTGTGCCTATGGCAGTGTTGTTGATACCATTGGTGGTAGCAGTAGGTTGATTGGAAAACAAAGCACCTGCACCTATGGCTGTGTTATTGCTGTTCCAAGCCACGCCTGCGTTGTTGAAACTTTGTGTTTCTAAGGCACTCACGCCCAAAGCAATGTTATTGCTTGCGGTGGTATTGAGTACCAAAGCACGTTGCCCAATGGCTGTATTGTCTGTGCCTATTGAATTGGAAAATAGAGAG
>JAAFJK010000443.1 GCA_013298105.1 Cytophagales bacterium | reverse complement strand
GGGCTGAAATGCCGCCATAGAAGCCATGTTGAGTATTTTGCCTGACTTTGCCGCAAGCATATCAGGCAAAAGGAGGTAGGTAAGTTGGGTAAGTAAATGGACATTCAGCTGTAAGAGCGTGTTTTGTCTTGCCCAATCTACTTCCCAAAGCTCGCCAAAAGTACCAATGCCCACATTGTTGATGAGTACAGACACTTTGAGTTGGTGTTTTTGCAGGTCTTCGAAGACTTCCTTGCCTGCATCTGGGGAGGCAAGGTTTTTTTGTATGGTGTGTACCTTCACGCCATAGTCTTTTTCCAAGATTTTTTGGGCATTTTGTAGGGCTTCTGCCTGCACATCTGCGAGTACGATTTGGTAGCCGTCTTTTGCGGCAAGGCGGGCAAACTCGAAGCCCAAGCCTCCCGCGCCTCCTGTGATTAAGGCTGTTTTCATGCGATTATGTCTGCTAATTCTTGTTGCGTTTTTTGTATGATGGGGTGCTGTAGCTGGGGGGCTATGACTACCATATTATCCAAAATAAATTTGCGCTCGTGTGCGTGCGGGTGTGGTATCTGAAGATTTGGCAGTACGACAACCAAGTCGTCATAATAAAGTATATCTATGTCTATCGTGCGTGGCAGATTTTCGCCCTTGCCTGCCCTGCCCAAGTCCTGTTCTATGTATTGGGTAATATCCAATAACAGCGTAGGCAAAAGTTCAGTTTCTACTGCCAAGATTTGATTCAGGTAATGCGCATGGGGCATAGCTACTCCCCAAGGCTCAGTTTCGAGTATGGGGGATTGATGTAGTACCTTGCCTACCCGCGCCTGTATCTGGGCGGTGGCGGTCTGTAGATAATGGGCGCGGTCGCCTACATTGCTTCCGAGCGCGAGATATACTGTAGCCATGCTGGGCGCAAAGTTAGTGTTTTTTTTGCAGTGTGGAAATGGCATTGTTATTTTTTTGGTATGTTGTCAATGTTTGAAGACCTTGACAAGCGGGCTTTTGTTCGTTGCAGTCTGAAGACTGCAACGAAGTGGCATTGCGGTTTGTAACCGCTACGCCAAAGGCGAACAGTTGTGCTACTACAGTCCTTTTTCTTGCCTACCTTTGTGGAAACAAGATGTGTAACAGTGGAAAAGTCTGTTTATATGTCGCCTGTTCGCCTTTGGCGTAGCGGTTACAAACCGCAATGCCTTTGCGTTGAAGTGGGACACTTCAACGAACGGAGTTTTTTTGTAGATTTCCCACGTTGTCAATGGTCGCAAACCTTAACAATCGTGGAAAATAAGTGGTCTTTTAGCAACTACTTCACGCGCCACGCTTGTATAGCGTCTGCAATATTGCGGTCATTCGATAGGCGAGGTACTTTGTTTTGTCCCCCGAGTTTACCAATAGACTTCATGTAAGACTGGAAAGCATCAGGCTGGAGTGGCGTAATAACCAAACGTTTCAAAATGCTCCCTGTCCGAAGGTCTTGGTAATAGCTATTCAAAGTCCGTAATTTCTCATCTAAATCAGTCGTAAATTTTTCTATGTCGGCAGGCAAGTTTTCAAACGCTACGAGCCATTCGTGGTAGGGAAGTCCCTCACTTGGCGCAACCATAGGCGCGACAGAAAACTCTGAAATGGCTACTTCAGGGTGGCGCGTCATAGCAAAACGCATAGCATTTTCCACTTCCTCGCCTATCACGTGTTCGCCAAAAGCCGAAATAAAGTGTTTTATCCTGCCTGTTACCAATATTTTGTAAGGATTGGTAGAAACAAATTTGACAGTATCGCCAATAGAATAACCCCAAAGTCCTGCATTGGAGTTGATGATAAGCGCGTAATTCTTGCCTACCTCTACCTCGCCTATGCTCAAGCGTGTGGGTTTTTCATTAAAATATTCTTCAGCAGGTACAAATTCAAAGAAAATACCACTATTCAAAAGCATCAACAGTCCATTGTCCGCTTGCGTATTTTGGTAAGCAAAAAAGCCTTCAGAGGCAGGAAAGGTTTCAATGCTATCGATGGGTTTGCCTATACTGTCAAATAATTTTTTGCGATAAGGCTCAAAATTCACACCACCATAGACAAAGAGCGAAAAATTGGGAAAAACATCTTTGATAGGCTTGCCTGTACGCGCTTGTATGCGGTCGAAATACATCTGCACCCAAGGCGGAATCCCTGAAATGAGCGACATATCTGCCTTGATGGTTTCATCAATGACTTTATCCAATTTCTCCTCCCAATCCTCGATGCAGTTGGTTTCGTAAGTAGGTTTTTGGTTGGTGCGTAGGTAAGCAGGCACGTGATGGTTCACGATGCCCGAAAGCCTGCCTGTCAAGATTTGTGCCGCACCTGTAGTATCCAAAACAGGACTGCCCGAAAGAAAAATCAAACTCCTGTCCAAAAACTCAGACTTGCCTGTTTCGTGGACATAGCTTAAGAGTGCGTTTCGGGCTGAATTGATATGATTGGGCGTAGAGTCGGCAGTGATAGGAATGTATTTTGTGCCTGAAGTCGTGCCAGAGGTTTTGGCAAAATAGGCAGGCAAGCCGCGCCAAAGTACATCAGATTCTCCTTTTTTGACAAGCTCGATGTAGGGTTTCAGGGCTTCATAGTCGCGGATAGGCACGCGGTCTTTGAAGTCTTGGTAGTTTTGGATTTGGATAAATTTATGGTCTTGCCCAAACTTGGTCAAGCGGGCATTTTCAATCAAATAATTGAAAACGCGGTTTTGCGCCTGTACGGGTTTGGAAATCCATTGATTGTCCAAATAATTGATATATGCCGCAAAGGGCTTGGCGAGGAGAGAACGTATGCCGAACATTTAGGAAATTTTAGATTTTTGGTGTTTTACTATATTTTGGTCTTAGCGTCCCGCTAAGACCAAACAGCTTTTTTATTTTTAGAATAGTCAAAACGTATCTCAGCTATTTTGTAATTTTTAGAACCTATTTCATAGTAAACATAATCACGATATTTTTCCAAGATAAAACGTGGTAGTGGTCAGACACTACAACCATTTCATTCTTAGTGTGAATAAGCACTATTTTTTCTGTTTAAGTTTTTTCAAAAGCGTGTCTGCTTTAGCCTTTATTTCTTGTATATCTTTTTTGTCTTCTTCGTCTTTGGCAGAAGCCATTTCTTTTTCGGCTACATTGGTAGCTTTTTTAGCTAATTTGGAGGCTTCTTTTCGTTGGTTATTTTTGGCTAAAAGGTGCGCTTGGATTGTGAGTGTTTCAGTATTTTCTTCTAACATAAGGGCGTGTGCAGACCATTTGAGGGCTTCTTGCAGGTAGGCTGGGTTTTCGGTATGGTCGTGGAAGTCCCAAGCAAATTCTGTCAAAGTGCGGACTGCATGACCTTTCATACTGATTTCTTTCAAGTCCAAGTCTTCAAGTACATCTGCCATTTTGTTCTCTTTCATGTACTTCATGATATTTTTGGTCATCGAGTCCATAGATGCAATACTTTTGAGGCTGTATTGCTTTTCGTAACCTTTATTTGTTTCGATAGCTACAGGAAAATAGCGTTCCCACTGCTCAGACTGCTTATAAAAATCCAGTCTGTATTGTTGTTCTTCGTATTTAAAGCCATTTTTTTTGGTTTCTTGTGCCTCCAAAATTTTCAAAATCTCCTCAAAACGTTTCTCATCTTTTTGGCGGGTATAGTGGCGCACATTGTCTTTCAAAATATCTTTGATGGCATCTTTTACGCTATCTTCTTCATGCAATTTATACAAGGCTTCGCGGTTTTGTAGGCAAGTTTGCATGAGTGCGGACTCGTAATCTATCAAGCCACGCTGTCTATCATTGATGAGCTGGTAGGCAAGATTCAAATCTTTTTCAGTTGGCTCAGTAGGTTTGTTCCTTGCCTGCCAATACTGGTCGAAAGTGTCCACAAATGACTTGCCTGCCTCTTTGAGTGCCAGCGTGTATGTAGCTAAAAATTCAGGTTCGCGCTTGCCTGCCTGATACGCCTGCTCGAGGGAGGCAAGGGTTTGGATAGTCTTGAGTGTTTCTTTAGTTTTTTTCAAAAAAGCCTCTGCCTTCATGAATCCACCAAAAGTAGCCAAAAGTTCGCCCTTTTCATTCACAAAAAGATAGGAAGGAAACGAATTGACTTTGTACTTTTTTGAAAGTTCCACGCCCTCACCTTTTTCTGCATCAAGTTTTACATTCACAAAGGTCTGATTGAAATATTGGGCAACTTCTGCCTCTTTGAAAGTTTTTTTGTCCATAGCTTTGCAGGGACCGCACCAAGCCGTATAAACATCTATGAAGATGATTTTTTTCTCTTTTTGGGCAATGCCAAGAAGATTTGCCCAAGTTTCTGTTTTATAAAAAGCTATCGAGTCAGCTACCATGGCGCGTACAGGCGCAGACATAATGCACAGCAGTATCAGCAGGCAGGCAAGGTGTTTTTGAAAGTTCATACAACAAATGTATTTTAGAAGGAATTACAAAATCATGCAAAATTACTTTAAAATCAATTACTATGCTATTTTATTTTAAAATAATCTATACCTTTGCGTATCATTCAATTCTCCTTTTGTAACTATGAAAAAAACAACCATCAGGCTCGCTTTAGCCTTCTCTGTCATGACTTTTGCCAGCTGTGGCGAAACAAAAAAAGCTGAAGAAAAAACAGAACAGAAGGCAGAAAATGCCCCTGCTAAAAAAGAAGAGGAACCAAAGCCCAAAGAAGCTAAAGAAGATGAAAACCAAGACCTTGCCAAAAAATTGATTGGAAAATGGAAACTCGTCAAAATCAAAGGTCCCAAAACGGACGGAACTGAAGGCGAAGAAGTTAAAAAAGCAAGTGGCTACATTCACTTTGAGGCATCTAAATACAAAGAACAAATCAACCAAGAGGGCGTGCAAGGCGAAGTACGCAGCGATAAATGGTCTTTCATAAAATTGCCCAAAGAAATGATGGAATCCGACAATTCTATCATGGGTATAGTGTTAGGCGAAACAGAAAGAGTATTCGAGGGCGGAAGTGAGAAAGTTACTATGCCACCCAACTATACCATCAGGTCTATCACTGACAAAGAGCTTGTACTTGTACCGCAAGGAGGCGAGGCAAGCATTATGTCTTACTTTTATGAAAAAGAAAAATAGTTTGCTTGAACCTCCCTCCCAACCTCCCTCCAAATTGGAGGGAGGTTAAAAATAAAACATCGCTATACTCTAAACCCACAAGGTCATTAAAGACTTTGTGGGTTATACATAAAAAACTTTCCCTTTATAAAAATGTACGACCTTTTCTTGACTGAAGAACAACGCGAAGTCCGCAACGCGGCGCGTGAATTTGCACAACGCGAACTCTTAGCAGGCGTGATAGAGCGCGATAAAGAAGAAAAATTCCCACACGAGCAAGTCAAAATGATGGGCGAACTCGGCTTTATGGGTATGATGGTAAGCCCCGAATATGGCGGAGGCGGTATGGACACTACTTCGTATGTGCTGGCACTCGAAGAAATTGCCAAAATAGATGCTTCTGCCGCAGTCATCATGTCTGTAAACAATTCACTCGTTTGCTGGGGCTTAGAAAAATACGGCACAGAAGAACAAAAACGCAAATACCTTGTGCCTTTGGCAAAAGGCGAAATATTAGGCGCGTTTTGCCTCTCTGAACCCGAAGCTGGCTCTGATGCCACGTCCCAAAAAACGACTGCCGAAGATTGTGGCGACCACTACCTCCTGAATGGCGTAAAAAACTGGATAACTAATGGTGGTACTGCCTCTGTTTATCTTGTAATAGCACAGACACACCCCGAAAAGAAACACAAAGGCATCAATGTCTTGATTGTGGAGAAGGGTATGGAAGGTTTTGTGGTAGGCAAGAAAGAGGAAAAACTCGGTATCCGCAGTTCTGATACACATTCTTTGATGTTCACGAATGTAAAAGTACCCAAAGAAAACCGCATAGGCGAAGACGGTTTCGGCTTCAAATTCGCTATGACTACCCTGAATGGCGGACGCATAGGCATCGCAGGACAAGCACTCGGCATAGCTTCTGGAAGCTATGAGTTAGCTCTAAAATACTCCAAAGAGCGCAAATCGTTTGGCAAAGCCATCTGCGAACACCAAGCTATCCAGTTCAAACTTGCCGAAATGGTTACAAACATCAACGCGGCTCGCCTACTGACTTTCCACGCCGCCAAGATGAAAGATGCAGGACAAGACTATGTAAACGAAGCGGCACAAGCAAAACTCCTTGCCTCCCAAGTGGCGATGGACACTACCATAGAAGCCGTACAAGTGCATGGCGGCTATGGCTATGTGCGTGAGTTTCATGTAGAAAGACTGATGCGAGATGCCAAAATTACCCAAATTTATGAAGGCACTTCAGAGATACAAAAAATCGTCATTGCCCGCGAAATCTTGAAATAATTATATTTTTATTTTTGAAAATTTGGAAGTTCCAAAACTTAAGCGTACCTTTGTGTACGCTTTTTGTTTTGGAGTGTATTTGATAAATACAATTTACATTTTCTTAACATTACAAAAAAGCACTATGGTATAAAAAAAATATAAAAACCATTTTTTATGGAAGACTATAATAAAATTATTGAATCCCTAAACGTCAAATTCGTAAGAGGCAAGCATATTAGAATTTTACAATCTGTAACAGTCGTGAACTATTACGACACAGACAATTATGTCTTTCTTTTGCACGAAGGAAGCATCGAATATGACGGCAAAGAAACGCCTGTAGAAAAAGGCGATATACTTTTTGTGCCAAGCGGAAAGCTCACACGCCTCACTTTTGGACACAATCCAGCCAAAATCATTGACAACGAAGAATATTTTACGCACCGCGAACGCTATTTTGAAGCCGTAAACGACATAGAAGCTGTAGGAAGGCTCGATAATTCATTCAGCTATATGGGTTTTGAGGCAAAAGTCTTTGATTCTATCAGTTTCTTCAATTCTTTGGACATACCTGCTTTTGTGATTAGTGGCAATCATAGCTTGGCTCGCCTCATCAGGGAAGTCATCATAGAAAATATCCATGATTTGGCAGGCAAGAATCGTGTCTTGAAAGTCAAAACAGAACAGATAGCTATAGAAATCATACGCTATATTTTGCGCGAAAATGTATTCGTGGAAGAAGTAGCCACAAATAGTACCTATTTCAAAGACCCACGACTCATTGATATTTTTAACTATATCCGCGAACAACTCAATGGCGACCTGTCCAATAAAGTCCTTGCCAGTGTAGCGAATGTATCTGAAGATTATGTAGGGCAATATTTTAAATTGCTCACAGGCATCAATCCGCAAGACTACATAGAATATCAGCGCATGGAATACGCAGTTATGCTTTTGCGCACTTCCAAAAAAAGCATACGCGAGATAGGCGGCGATGTAGGCTACAAAGATACGGCTTATTTCTGCCGCAGATTCAAGATGATGTTTGGCATACCCGCAGGCAAGATGCGTAGGCGCGACACGATGATGAGCGCGTAGAGCTTCATGATTTTTTTGGGCTTGGCAATCCGCTCGCGGCTGTCAAGCCAAAAAAAGACGACAAAAAACGAACCACTAAGCCGCTTTTCTGAACATTTTGCCAATAGTTTCGCTCAAAGATTTTGCCAATTCATTGGCTTTTTCGAGCTGAGGCGTAAGTTGTTCGCCCATTTTTTCAAGCAATACTTTGCGCGTTTCGTTGCCTTTTTCGGGGGCAAGCAATATGCCAATCGCTACGCCTGTGGCGACTCCCGCCAAGAAACCTAAGAAGATTTTTGTGTTACTCATGTTCGTTATGTTTTTGTTTTTTTTGCGAAACTAAGAAAATATTTTGCTTTGTGCAAATATTTTTATAAAATTGCGTAAAGAAAAAAATCGTAAATTAAAATCTCCCTATGTTGCGTTTTGTTGTTTGCCTCATTTTTTTAATTACTCTCCCACACCTTGCCTACCCACAGCAAAAATTCCCTGACAATCCCAGCGAATTTGTAACCTACATGGCAGATGTACTCATCAAAAGCCAAAAACCGCGCTCCCTAAAAGTAGCAGAGGAGTTCAAGGCAAATTGGGACGCTATAGGGCAGAAAGACAAAGTCATAGCCATATCAAAAAAATTGGTAGCCGCACGCGCCACACCCGCAGGCACTTATACAGACTTTTGTGCTACCCTTGCCTACGCAGTCCGCGATAGGAAAATCAGCAGTACCCAAATGGACGATTTTTTGCGTGTAGCCGAGAAAATGGCAGATACCAAAAATACACGCGATATTAACTTCTTTTTTGAGCGTACAGTGCATTTTATGCAACACCAAACCTTGCACAGTACACGCACACAAAGGACATACGCACTCGGCAATTTTAAGTTTGATTATTTGGACAAACCAGACGAGGCATTGGCAAAGCAACTTACAGCTTCGGGTTCAGAAAACGATTCTATTCCACTACAAGCCAATGATTTGGTGGGGGCTGTGATACGTTTTCAAGACAAAATAGACATGATTATAGCCACACCTTTTGATTCTACAGGGATATTGGGTACACAAGGTGTCTTTTTGATTTTGAAAGAAAAGTTTTTGGGAAAGGCAGGCAAGTTTGATTGGCATGGGGTGGGCTTTGAGCCAAGCCAAGTCTATGCAGAAGTAGATAACTACAACTTCCATACAGGTAAGCCCATTTTGAATATTAAAAATGTAATTTTTTACTACAAGCTACTTTTTGACAAGCCCATCAAAGGCGATTTGGACTTTGTGAGCCGTTCGCGCAAAAATAACAACGAAGCCCAATATCCCAAATTTGTATCTGCTGACAACAACGTAGCAATAGGCGGTTTTGGTAAAACTGCCTCCTATGAAATTACTTATCAAGGCGGTTTTTCGCTCGAGGGGCGCAAAATATACAGTGCTTCACGCAACCCGCAAGCCATGAGCTACTTCAAGGCAAAGCACTCCAATACAGATAAAGACGGAAGTAAGAGTGAAATGAAACCTGCTTTTACGCTCGCCTCACGCAAATTCTCAATAGGCGACTCTTTGATAAGCTCACCCAGCACGAAGTTTTCACTGTATTTGGGTTCGCAAGATTCGCTCTACCACTCCAATCTTGAGCTTAAGTTTTTTAGAAATAAAATGGAACTCCAAATGCTCCGCGACCGCAACTCTGCCGCCAGCAATACGCCTTTTATCAATAGTTTCCACAAATTTTATATAGAGGCAGATGTGATGCGCTACAATTTGGAGAAAGACAGCTTGGATATATTCATGCTTACGGCTTCGAGTGATGTACCTGCCATTTTTGAGTCTTTTGATTTTTTTGACAGAGATAGATACTCCGCTTTGCGTGGTCTTGAAAACTTCAACCCTTTGCGCCTGATGGTGCAATACGCCAAAAAACCAGAAGTAAATAGCAACAGCTTCAATGTACGTGCGCTTGCGGCAGATTTCAAAAAAGCTGAGAATAATATGCGCAATGTGGCGATTGATTTGAAAAATAGAGGGTATATTGATTTTGATGAAACGTCAGGTATGATTACGTTGGGGCAGAGAGCCACCAAAAGCGATTCCACAGACTTATTTGTGAATATCCTTGCGAAAGTAAATAAAAAACAAGGCAATTCTCAAGACCAAAAACTATATGATGTCTGGGACCACGACAACTACCGCATAGAGTCAGTGCTGAATCGTGGCGCAAATGCCAGCCTCAGTAGGGGAGATGAAAACCTTATGATAGTGCGTGGTATAAAATACTTTCCTGTAAGCCAAGCCTTGAACGTAAACTTTGTACCCGATAGCACAGTGCAACAAATTCGAGTATATCAAAACCGTTCTTTGTTTTTGGAAAAAGGCGAAGTAACGGTAGGCAATTTCCGTTTTTTTGGGAAAGATTTTTTTATGCTTTATGACGATTTTACGCTTGAGATGCCAGTCATTGATAAAGTGCTGTTCCTTATAGCCGACACAACAGATAAACAAGTACAATACAACCAATACGGAGGCGACATCAGCTACCAGCCTGGACGTATGATTATCAGCGATAAGCTCAACAAAGCAGGTTATAAAAAAGGATTCATACGAGGCGCGAAGGAGAGTTATGAATCTTATCCACGCCTTTCTATAGAATCCCGAAAAATAAACGTGAATGGCAAACCCTTGAAAGTGGGAGGCAAAGACGTAGAAGGCAGTGGCGTGGTATTTTTTTCTACCAAATTCAGACAAACTTTTGCGTATGACTCGGTACGCGCTATTTTTGTACTTGATGAGATAGAAGTGGATAGCTTGACAAGCAAAAAACCCAAATATCCAGGACGTTTTATGTCCACGATTTTTCCTGAGTTCAAAGAAACTCTTACGCCTATGCAGGCACCTGACCTTACGATGGGCTTCACACACAAGCCACCCAAAGCAGGCTACCCCCTTTATCCCAACCATGAAAAAATCAAAAAAGCCCACGTTAAGTTTAGCCGCGACCTTGTGATGGATAAAATGGGGCTTACTTCAGGAGGCGATATAAGCTACCTTACTACCTCACTAAAAGCTCCTGAGTTTGTGTTCATGCCCGACTCTGTTACGGCAGATAACATTGACTTTCAGGTTACGTCAGGTAAGTTAGGCAAAGCCGAATTTGCGGAAGCGGTAGGCAAGACTGCCCAGCTACGTTGGAATGCCACCGAAGACAAAATGATCATTACCAACAAATTGGAAATGATACGCCTCGAGGGGGCGCGAAATTCCCTTGCCCAAAATGCCTTTGAGCAACGATACAAAGACAAAATGTTTACGCTCTATGGCTCCGCCAACCCTATCACAATGCGTGGCGATTTGGTTATCACTTCAGATGGCTCGCAGGGAAGTGGACAGATAGCACGCAAAGACTTTACTGCTTTTTGTATGACAGATGCCCCTTTCAACTTTCGTACACAAGGATTAGCGGGAAACAATACCGAACTTCGGATAAACTCAAAAATGAGAAATCCTTACGAGTTTGACAAAGGCAACTTCTACATTGACAACAAAGCCGTACTGCTTGGTACGTATGTGGATCTTGATTTTGACTTTGCGGCAGGCAAGACCAGTATCAAAAGTAACCCTGAATTTAGTGATTTTGCCGCCTTGGGTTTACCTTATCCAGAATACAAAACAACCATCAAAGACGCACTTTGGGATTTGAATAAGCAAACTATCAAAATGGAAGGCGATACAAGTTCACGCTTTACTTCTACCATATTTGGTACAGATGACGAAAACATCGAGAACGTGGTATTCAGAGCCAATAAAGCCTTTTATGACATTCCAAACCTTACTATGCAGGTAGATGGCATTCGGTTCATCAACTCCGCAGATGCAAGTATAGTACCCAAAGGCGGACGCGCTGTGATACTGAAAGATGCTGAAATCCAGCAACTCAAAGAAGCCCGCGTATTGATTGATACCTTGAACCGCTACCATACGCTATTCAATGGTAACATCAAAATCAAATCAAGAATTGACTTTGAAGGTGATGCCACCTATCAGTTCGTGAACGTGAAAAAAGATACTTTCAATGTAAAATTTGATAAATTCGAACTCATTGCCCTCAATGGCGATGATGCCAAAGCCTTAGAAAAAGCCCGTAAAAAAGCCCAAAAAGAAAAAGGAAAAGACAAAAAGAAAAGAGGACTTGAAAACGAACTTCGCTCTACTTTTGCGCAAGGTACAGTAGAAGAAAAGGACAAGTTTTATATCACCTCAAGGATTATTTACAAAGGTGCTGTAAAAATGTATGCCACACGCAAAGACCTTTCGCTTGATGGATTTATCAAACTTGACCTCTCCAGCCGCTCAGATTACAATAACTGGATTCCGTACAAAAGTGATAAGGGTGATGCCGTATCTTTGGAACTTGATGAAAAAACCAAAGTGGGAGATGAGCAAATCGCCTCTGGACTGCACTTTACATCTGCACTTGACCTTTATACCACCTTCATGTCGCCCAAAAAAGACCCTGCAGACAAAGACATTCTTTTGGCAAAAGGTACACTCGACTACAATGCGGCTATCAACGAATTTAAAATCGCCCCCAAAGAACGAACTGCGGGTACATCATACATAGGCGATGAGCTGATATTTGATGACTCAAAAGGAGAGATTTATTATGATGGTGTATTTGAATTGTTTGATGAACCTACCAAAAAACTCCTCAGCACTTCAGGCTTTGGGCGCATGAACACCAAAGACAATAAACTAAGTTTAGATTTATTTATGCCTTTTGGGTTGCCACTTTCTTACAAAACAGTGGTCTTGATGCAAAATGCAGTCTTGCCTCTCCTACCCGAAAAACCTTTCGTGATTGATAAGAGTTCGCACCTCGCCAATGAAATTGCTGAAATCATAGGTGATAAAGCCTTCAAAAAATACCTTGAAAACGAAGCCATCAAGCATACACCGCTCTATGAAGCAAGTTCGGATTTGAAAAAGCCTTTTGTATTCAGTTCTGTCAAAATGAATTGGTCAAGCGAATACAAAACACTTTATAGCACTGATTCGCTACATTTGTTGAGTATTTTTGACAAAATCGTTGATGCCAAAGTACCAGGCTACCTCGAATGTCGCAAAAGTACGCAAGGCGATGGTTTTACACTCTTTATACAGCCTACCCCCGAAGTATGGTATTTTGCAGAATGGGAAGGAGGCGTATTCACGATGATGTCCTCAGACGAGATATTCAATCAAGCCGTCCCTTCCAATAAAGCTGTCCAACTTGCGGCTATAGACAGAGTAGAAGGTTATAAAGCCAAATTCAAAGAAGTCTATAACGCAAAAGAAATCGGAGCTATTCAGAAAAAAGAAGAGAAGAAGGAGGAGAAAAAAGACGAGGAAAAGAAAGAGGAGAAAAAAGAAGATGGTTTTTAATGGTTGAAAATAAAATAACATGATAATTTCACTCACGCGAAGCCACGCTGTAAGCGTCTGTTGGTATTGCCTAACCGCGTAAAAGCTCGATAACAGACGCTTACAGCGTGGCTAAATATGCTCAAGTTATTTTTTACTCGTTCCTTAGTTAAATGTTCGTTTTTTTCGGTTGGCAATCCGCTTGCGGTTGTCAATCCGAAAAAAAGACCGCGAACAAGTAAGAAAGACTGACCATTAGTTACATCAAAAGCCCTTGCCTGCCCGACTACAGTTGGGCAGGCAAGTTTTTTTAGAACCAAAATATCAAAAAAACCATGTACTGCCCACATTGATTTGATGGGCGTTGTAGCTTATGGGCTTTAGAGGCAAGGCAAGATTAAGTAGATTGAATTGGTAGCTTTCGCGCTGAATAAGCGTATAGCCTGCATTGAATCTTAGGTGCTTGCCTGCCAGCAAGTGTAAATTGGTTTGGATAGTTTGGCGGGTGCGGTCGGCTGTATAATAAATGGCATTGTTTTCTGTATCAAAAAAATTCAGCGTATTGCCATGCAGATAACTTGCAGACCACCAAACAGATTTGTGAACTTGTACGTTGGCTTTGAACAAAAACAGTAGATTTCTACGATAATCTTCGGCTTGTTCTGCAAGGTTTTCTACCCATGAGAACTGCCCACGCAAAGTCAAGCGGGCGTTGCTGAAAGGATAATAGGTAACTCCGCACGTACCCTGTAGCGTATAATAGTTCAAAAAATTATTCCAATAAACCCCACCAAGCACATCTATATTTTGGATACTTTTTTCCACGCTTCCCCCCAAAAGTAGCCCGCCTTTTGAAAAATTTGTAACCTCGTAGATGCCTTTGGCAGTGTTGAAAGTTTGGGTATAAGTGCCAATATGATTATACTGTACGTTTAGTTGAAGGCTGTATTTTTTGGGCAATGCCCAAGATACTATGCTACTTCCGCCTATCTGTACGCCATCATTAAAAAACATTACTTTTTGATTGGGATAGTACGCTTTTTTGAAGTTTTGGAAGACAAAACTGCCTGCACTGTGCAAGATAGTAAGCCTCTTGCCTGCCCGATAGCGTATATAGGCACTTCCTCCTACAAGCCCTCGATATCCATTCCACTCGCCTGTTTCTTTTTGTAAAAGGTCTTGCGCTTTATTTTGTGCATCAAAAAAGCTAAAACTTCCCAACACGCCTACTTCCAACAGGTTTGTGGACGATAGGCGTAGATTTTTCTTCCATGAGTCAGGCAAATATGTAGCATTTTGTTTGGCGGCGGCTTGATTGCCAAGCAAGAGGGAGGCAAGGGCGGTGTAATAAGTAGCCAATGTATCTGTAGGAAAAAAACGCTTGCAATGCGCAAACTCCTCTATCGCTTTTCGGTATTTTTGCTGGTTCAGGCAGGCAAGTCCGCACCTGAGCCGAAGGTCATAAAAGTCTATCCCTTGTTTGATGGCTTCTTTACTTTCTGTACGTATTTTTTGCCAATCTTTTTCAATCAAAAATTGCGCAGTTTTTTCATTGATTTCGCTGTAAGTATTGGTTTGTGCTTGGGCGCATGAGGCTACAATGATGTATGCCCAAAACCATCTGCCTATCTTTTTCATAGTTGCAAAGATAAAAAAAAACTTCAAAACTGAAAAACTGCCAGAGAACTCAAAAAATAAGGTATGTAAAATTAAGAAAACAGCACAAAAGTAATCCACGCGCCCACGTAGGCAAGGGCAGTCATGTAGGCAAGTTGAATGAGGGGGTATTTCCAGCCTTTTGTTTCACGATATACTATAGCTATCGTACTCATGCACTGCATCGCAAAAGCGTAAAAAACCATCAACGAAAAGGCGGTAGCTATCGTATAGACAGGTTTTTCAGTCATAGGATTGCGCTCGGCTTGTAGGCGCATAGTAAGCGGTTTAATGTCTTCAGATACATCACCCACGCTGTAAATCGTGGCTAATGTACCCACAAAAACCTCCCTTGCCGCAAAAGATGTGATGAGCGCGATACCTATTTTCCAATCATATCCGAGTGGAGCTATGGCGGGTTCTATAAGTTTGCCGAACTGCCCTATGTATGAGTTCTCTAAACGGACAGAGGCTATTTTATTTTCTAATTCCTTTTTGGGCAAATGCGCAAACGTGGCTTTGGCTTGTTTTTCGGCTATGTCCATCTTGTCGCCCCAGCCATAAGATGCCAAAACCCACAAGACTATCGAGATGGCTAAAATGACCTTGCCTGCCTCCCGCACGAATACTTTGCTTTTTTCCCAGACGAGAATACTCAAGTTGTAAGCAGTCGGCATTTGATAAGCGGGCAGTTCCAAAATCAAGGTGCTTGCCTGCGTACTCCGCAAAATCCACTTAAAAATAAGTGCCGAAACCAATGCCATAACCGTACCCAATACATACATAGCCAAAAGTGCCAGCCCTTTTAGCCCAAAAACACCCCAAATCAGTTTGTCTGGCACTACCAACGCTATCAAAGTCGTATAAACAGGCAGGCGAGCCGAACAGCTCATGAAAGGCGTTACCAAAATCGTTATCAGCCGTTCTTTTACGTTGGGGATAGTGCGTGTAGCCATGATAGCAGGTACCGCACACGCCAGCCCCGAAATCAACGGCACAACACTCCTGCCATTCAGCCCCAAAGGACGCAAAAGCCTATCCATAAGCACGACCGCACGCGCCATGTAGCCCGATTCTTCCAAAAAACCAATGCCCAAAAACAAAATGGCAATTTGGGGAACAAAAACCAATATTCCCCCCAGCCCTGCCAATATGCCATCTGCCAGCAGATTTGTGAATACGCCTTCAGGCAAAGTCGCCTTAGTCTGCATCTGTAGCCACGCCACCCCAAACTCAATCCAGCCTTTGGGATATTCAGCCAAGATAAAAACACCCTGAAAAATCAACAACAAAAGCCCAAAAAATATCAAATAACCGCCTACAGGGTGCAACAAAACCGCATCTATGCGCTGGCTTTTGGTGTGGGTAGGCAAGGTGGGTTTTGGTTGGTTCACTACTTCAGTGAGCCAATCGGTTATGATTTCGTAACGCGCTAAAGTTTCTTGGCTTTGGAGGGCTTGGCTATCAAATACGTTGGCTTTGAGGCATTTTTCGCGGGCTGTTTTTTCCTCTACAGTAAGGAAGCCCCAAGTTGCGCCTTGATGCAGGTACTGTAGGCGAACATAGCTATTGAAGTTGGCTAAAAAACTATTCGTTCCAATGTTTTTTACAATAAAATCACTGTTCCAAATAGGCGGTTGTGGAATCGCCTCTTTCGGTTTTGTGGTGGCTAAGACTTTCTTCAAGTCGTCTATGCCCTTGCCTGCCCGCGCGTTGATTTCTACTATAGGGGCGGGAATAAACTGTTGTAGCTTCAGAATATCTATGTAGATTTGTTTTACCTCTGCCACATCTAATTTATTGATAACCAAAATGATAGGCAGTCCCAAGTCGTATAACTGACTAAAAAGCAATAGGCTACGCTTCAGATTGGTTGCATCAGCCAAAAAGACAATGCCTTCTATCTTCGTATCAGGATTAAGAAGTTCTTGCAAAACTATAGTTTCATCAGGCGATTTGGGATATAAGCTATACGTACCGGGCAGGTCTATTATTTCCACTACTTGTTGGGTAGGCAAGGTACAAGTCCCGCTGAGTTTATCTACAGTTACACCAGGATAATTGCCTGTTTTTTGCCTTAAGCCTGTGAGTTGGTTAAAAAGAGTGGACTTGCCTACGTTTGGATTGCCTATGAGGGCATATTTTTGTATTTCTTTCACGATACAGTTTGAATCAGGCAAAATTAAACAAAAAACGGTATTTTTACTTTGAAACAAGTAAAAAAATACCGTTTTTATACAAAAAAGCAATGAATTATTGCTTTACCATAATGATTCGCGTGCTGTAAATGCCTGCGCCTCCACTTGCTTGACTTACCATTTGGTAGCCGTTGCTTGCCAATTCATTGATTTTGGCGGCTAATTTCTTGTCGTTGTCTTTGATGTTGCCAAAGTTTACGCCCACCAAGCTATAATAATTGTCGAGGTTAAACTCCTCTTGTTTGCCGTCAGGATATGTGATATGGCAGCGTGAGCGTCCTGCGCCACCTTCTACTACCGACTCTAAGGCATTGATGACTACATACTGTGGGGTGGCGGTTTTAGTCTTGAAAGAACTAAAGAAGAACATAGTAAGTCCGATACCTACACCTGCTAAGATAAGCATGATATTTTTCATGTGTATAAAAAATGAAAGTGAAAATATGTAAATAAAACTAATATACTCATGATTTTGTTTAATTTTAACAAAAAACAAAGTTTTACTTCTTTTATGTCAGTATCAAAAAAGGGTTTTGTGCTTTTCGGCACAAAACCCTTTTTTTACCTAAAATTCATCTTGTAGCGGAGATTGCTGTAGTCGCGCATTTCGCATACTACCTTGCCTATGAACATATCGGCTTCTACACGCACAGGCACTCTGTTTTTATCATCTGACACCCAAAATCTGATGGAGTTTTCGCCACTAAACATCTGATTGGCGGGCATGATAGGCACAAGCCTATGCGCCATGATGCGCCCAAATTTTGTTTTTACTTCTTCTTTGCCTTTGTAGCGGATTTGGAGATTGTAGGTAGCATCTTCCAAGACACCCGAAACGTTGATTACCTCGCCTTCCTTGTATTTGCTAAAATCTATAGTGCGCAAATAATAATACCCACTAATCATATCTTGAGCATAGTCGGGCGTTTTGAAGCTCTTTTTGCCTTTGTCGTGTGGTTTGTTGGCGGGGTCTTTGGCGTTATAAGTTTCAAACTTCATCACTGCTGAATTGGTAAGGGGTGTGAAGTCCGTAACTTCTTCTCGGCGGTAGTCGCCTTCTTCTATGTGCCTGAATGAGCGGTGTGATACAAAAGCCAAAGTATCCATGTACGTGCGCCACGTATCTTCTACCCGCACGAGTGCGCCTCCAAAGCCAGTCGTCTTGCCTACCACATCTACGCGGTAGCATATTCTGTTATTCAGCGTATAGGCTTTTGGCTGGACATCTACTACGGCAGTACCTGCGGTAAGCATGGCATAATGTACCAAATATTCTATGTGTTCACCTTTTTGGAAGGTGTCATTTTTTATAAATCGGTAGCTGTTTTCAGTAACAAAGCCTGTAGTAATTGCTACGAGCAACGTGAGGCTTAATAGATTTTTCATTTTTTAACACTTGTTTTGAAGATATATACGTAAGACAAGGCAGGCAAGGTTTGGGTTGTGTGTTGGATTAACAAAATCTTAAGACGACAACTGAAACGAGAGCGTGATGGTTGTACCTTTGCCTTCTATAGATTCGAGAACCAAGCTGATGTCGTGTGCTTCTACGATTCGCTTCACGAGCGCAAGTCCAATGCCTTCGCCTTGTATCTTTCCGCGCGTATTCGTACCTCTATAGAAAGGTTCAAAAATATAAGGCAAATCTTTTGCGCCAATGCCCAATCCATAGTCTTGGATAATAAATCGTAAAAGTTCAGGCTGATATTCGAGGCGCAAGTCGGCAGGCTTCTCGAGTCCATATTTTACCACATTTTTCATGAGGTTGTGGATAGCCATTTTGAGCCAATGCCTATTGCCATAAAAAACGAGCATTTCCATGTTTTCAGGCATATTTTGGAGGTCAATGCGCCAAAATTGTTTTGGAAATTCACGTTTGATGCTATCAAACACTTCCCACACGAGTTCGTCTATCCTGATAGCTTCTATCTGTGGGACTTCGGCACTGTTCTCTAATTGCGCAAAAAGCAATAGGCTGTCCACCATTTCTTTTGCTTGCAGGAGTGTTTGGCGCAGGGAGGCAAGGGTATTCTCATATACTTCTATGGTGCGTGTGCGGTTCAATGCCACTTCTACCTCTCCAAGCATGATAGCGAGTGGCGTGCGAAGCTCATGAGAGGCGTGGCTGACAAAAAACTTATGGCTTTGAAAGGCTTTATCCAAGCGTTCGAGGAGTTGGTTAAAAGTAACAACCATTTCGCCTATTTCGTCTTGGTATGGCGGGGAGGCAAGGCGTTTGTCTAAGCGTTCGGCTTGGATTTCTTGTACTTCGCGGACTACGTTTTGGATATGCTTCAGTCCATTTTTTACCAAAAAACGCCCCAACAAAAATATAAACCCTACACTGCCCAAATACGACACCCCCATGAAGGCTATCAGCCATTGTAAACGTCTATTGCCATGCATATCGTATGCCGTTACAGCCACCCAACAGTCGCCTTGCCTGCGTTGATAGACCATAGCTCACGTTTGGAGCTGTTGGCTGTCT
>JAAFJK010000677.1 GCA_013298105.1 Cytophagales bacterium | reverse complement strand
TCGTTCCTAAGCCCCTAAAATTACTAAAAAGCGAAAAAAATATAAAACTATTTTTCTTTTTTTGTACGTTGTCAATGGTTGCAAACCTTGACAATCGTACAAAAAAGAAAAATAAGCGCACTATTTTTTATTTTCAACGCTTGTCAAGGTCTTCGACCATTGACAACGTTGAAAATAAAAAATATCAAATAACAAATTGTACAGTAGTCTGAATGCGCTTATGATCTTATTTTTTACTTGTTCCTAAATACTCAAAATATTTACCAATCTTATCAAATCATTGCTGATGGGCTTGTGTTTTGTGATAGTATCCGCAAAAGGCGTAAAAACGATTTCATCATTTACCACGCCTGCCATGACGTTTTTGTGTCCTTTGATGAGTGCCTCTACAGCCGCTATGCCTGTACGCGAAGCAATAATCCTATCACGCGCTGTGGGTGAGCCTCCGCGCTGAATATGCCCCAATATCGTAACTTTGATATCAAGGTCAGATAAATGCGATTTTACTTTGGCGGCTACTTCAGTGGCATTGCCTTCTTCATCACCTTCAGCTACTATGATGATAGCCGAAGTTTTGTGTTGGAGTTTGCCTTTAGAGAGCGTATTGATGACAGTTTCTATGGAGGTATCTGTTTCAGGCACCATCACGATTTCCGCGCCACCACCTATGCCCGATTGTATGGCTATGTAGCCCGAATCGCGCCCCATCACTTCTATAAAAAAAACGCGGTTGTGCGAATCAGCCGTATCGCGTATTTTGTCTATCGCTTCGAGGGCAGTATTCACAGCTGTATCATAGCCTATAGTGTAGTCTGTACCATACAGGTCATTGTCAATCGTGCCAGGACAGCCCACAGTGGGTATGCCAAACTCCTCATAAAAGAGTTTTGCGCCTGTAAAGGTGCCATTTCCGCCTATGGCTACCAGCCCATCGATGTCAAAGTTTTTGAGTTGTTGGAAGGCTTTTTTGCGCCCCTCGGGAGTCATAAACTCTTGACTACGTGCAGACTTGAGGATAGTGCCTCCTTTTTGGACAATATTGCTAACGGAGTGCGAGTTCATGGCTTGTATCTGTCCATCAATCATGCCCTCATAGCCCCGCTTGATGCCATACACCTCTATTTTATGATAAATTGACCCACGAACCACCGCACGAATACAGGCGTTCATACCTGGGGAGTCCCCACCTGAAGTAAATACTGCTATACGTTTCATAAACCTAAATTATGGTGCAAATTAGGCATAAAAAACGAATTATTCAAATCCTAAAAAAGTTTTTTGCCAAATTTTCTTTATGTTATCGTTTGCGTAATATACAAGTTTCGAAATAATGCGTTATATTTGCGTTCCATAAAATTAGAAAGCTTCTTATGAAAATCTACAGACTTTTTGCCTTTTTATATCTGTCTGCCTTGCCTGCGTGGGCGCAAAATGCCTTCCCGCAATATAATGGCGAAAAATTCGCGCTCATTGATGCCAAAACCCTCAAGCCCCTTACGGCTTACAAGTACGAAAGCATTGGTAAATTTCAAGACGGACTCGCGCTGAGTACTTCGCGCTCGGAGGCAGGCAAGTTGCAATACAGTTTCCTCAATGCACAAGGCAAAGAACCTATCTTGCCTACCGCCAGCCGTATGTTTGAGTTCTCGGAAGGCAAAGCCCGCTTCAAACAAGGCGATAAATATGGGTTCATGGATACTCAAGGCAAGCCCATCACAGGCACTGTCTATACAGATGCCCACGACTTCAAAGAAGGACGCGCTTTTGTAAAAGACAGCGACAAACGTCCTATGTTTATTGATGCACAGGGCAATGCTGTAGTTCGTTTTCAAGAAGATTTTAATCTTGTCCAAGACTTCAAAAATGGGCTGACATTGGTAGCTACACTCGACCAGTATTCTGAAGGTATGGACACGAACGACCCTTACGCACGACCTACAGGAAAATATGCCTTTTTTGACAAACAAGGCAAAAAAGTAATTGATTTGCAAAATATTAACGAAAAGATAAACTATGCCAGCCAGCTTCAAAACGGCATATCCATCGTAGGTGCAATCAATCCTAACTACGAACCCGAAAACCCCACCCGATATGGTGTTATCAATGCCAAAGGAGAACTTATCGTACCTTTGAAATACAGCTTCATAGAAATAGACGAGATGGGATTCATCAAAGCTCAAGAATACAACGAAACTACATATCAATCTGCCTATGGTATTTTTGACAATACAGGCAAAACCATCATGCCCTGCCAATACAACTTCATCTTTGACCCCATAGGAAACCACCGCGTTTTCCAAAAAAGAGATGAAACCGTTACAGACTATCAGCAATACCCAGACCGCTACGGCATTGCAGACCTGCAAGGGAAAATAATCGTAGAAGCCTCTATGAAAGACGTATATCTCAGCAAAACAGGAGAATATCTTGAATTGGATACGCTTATGCCTTTGGGCAAAATCGTCCCTGAATTTGAATATCAGCCTACTGT
>JAAFJK010000199.1 GCA_013298105.1 Cytophagales bacterium | reverse complement strand
AAAACAAGTTTCAATTTATGAATATAGCAGAAGTAAAACCCGAAAAAACAAAAAAGAAAGTTTCGCCTATCATTAAGATGTGGCAAGACAGCCAAGCCATTCGTGAGGCTCTCGAAAAACAAACACCCATCGAAGAAATAGAGAAAGCCCTTGAAATACGATTTGTCAAACCTATATGATACTTGAAAGTGAGGAAATGAAACTATTTACTTCTTTGCTCATTTCCAAACAACATATTGAATATGAAGCTATTGTAAAAGCATTTTTAGATTTGCAACAGCATTACCAAGACAAGTTGTCAAACTGAGGAATAAAAAAAACGCCCACACATCGAGGGCGTTTTTCGTTTTAGCAAGACGTAAAAAATAAAGGGAATGATTTTATTGTAGGGGTGGGGTTCACCCCCACCCAAGCCAAAAACAGGGTGTTTCAATTAAAAGTTATTTGCGTGGTTTGGGTGGGGGTGAACCCCACCCCTACACCAAAAATATATTTTATTATCCTTCCATTTATTTTTTAGGCTTTACTTAGTAATTCAAACTTACCTACCCACACAAAAAAAAACCGCGCTAAAGTCCTGTTTTGCAGGGTTTTAGCGCGATTTTGGTTTGTCTTTGGTGTTGATTTTTAGCGCGGTTATTCGCTTACGCGGAAGCCAAAGGCTTCAGTTATTTTGGCACAAGCAAAATGCTTGCGCCAGTAGGGGGGTTGTTCGCTTACGCGGAAGCCAGAGGCTTCAGTTATTTTGGCACAAGCAAAATGCTTGCGCCAGTGGGGGCATAGAGGTAGGCAAGGACATGGACTGTAGTAGCACGGTTTTAACGCTTACGCGGAAGCCAGGAGGCTTCAGTTATGTAGGCACAAGCGTGGACGCTTGCGCCAGTGGGGTTGCAGAAGCTACTTGATAAATAACCTTGCCTGTCTGTAGGCAAGTGATATACTTTAGTTTTTCTTTTTGCGTTATATGGGGAAATAATAGAAATAGAAAAAATGCTAATAGAATATATTTATAACCAAAACGGGCAGGCTACTCATGCAGTAGTACCCGTATCTGTTTGGGATAATCTCAAGCAACATCTTGAAAAGCCTTTCAATCCAACTGATTATCATGGATTTATCAGTCATTTGAATTTAGACATTGAACAAGAAATTCAAACCATGCGAAACGAATGGAACAGAGATTTTTGATAGATACCAACATACTGATATATTATGCAGATGGTAAAATACCTGCGCTACACAATACACGTGTTGTTCAAATTTTGCAAGATAGTTTTTTGATTTCTACCATATCACGTATAGAATTTTTGGGTTGGAACAAATTGGCAGGCGATGATTTGATAAAGGCTGTGGCTTTTTTAGCTTCTGCCAAAGTCTTTTATGTAGATAATGCCATCGAATCAAAAGCAACCGAACTAAAACGTGGCTACAAAATGGCTACTCCTGATGCTATCGTGGCAGCTACTGCTCTATTGAATCAACTTACCTTAGTTACACGCAATACCAAAGATTTTGATAGAATAGAAAATTTACAACTTTACAATCCATTTGAGGTATGAAAAAATTAAATTTAACCAACACCCTCGAAAACATCACCATCAATGAAGAACTTGCCAAATACAACGACTCCACCAAAAAATTGGTTTGTGAGTTCTACTCAAGATAAGGCAAATGAAATCATTGCCAAAAGCAAGGAAGTCATCGAGAAATTGATGAAGCAAAAATAAAAAAACGCCCCCACATCGAGGGCGTTTTTGTTTTCATTTTAGTAATTCAAACTCGGGCTTAGCCAACGTTCCGCTTCAGAGAGGGGAATTTAACTAAAATAGTTTTGCTTGGTTAAAATATCCGTTATTTTGAGATGAAGGCGTATTTTTTGCATCATTACAAAAATTTTGCAAGGTTATTACCCAACGTTCCACAGCAAAGGGTGGCGAGAGTTCACCTAAACAATGTGCTGAATGAGCATATTTCGGGCTTACAATACACTCTATAACCCCCTGCCTGCCTATTTCCTGCATAATTTGCTCTATTTCAGTTTGTGCCTCTAATGTTAATTTGAGTTCAGAGTTTCTTTTTCCAAAATATGCAGTAAATTGCCAAAAATAAGAAGTTCCATCACTAAATTGGCTATGATACATCTCACTTAGAAAAGGATAATTGAGCAAATAAGAAACAATAGAAATTTCAAAACTGTTATGCTTGTGGTATAAGGGTTTTTCAGTTGCATCTCCTTCATGGATTACCCGATAGTGAAAACCAAAATCTCGTTTTTTGTATTTTGTTTTTTGTGTCCTAATGTATTTATTTGTGATTTTTGCCCAATCTGCTTCTTTAGCTTTTCCCAATATATTGGCACGAAATATATAATCTCCAAAATAATCCAAACCTCCATTTTTTATCATATCAGATAAAAAATGATGATATAACTTAATTTCTCTTGTTTCATGTAAAACTATATAAAATGATTCCCCCAACTGCTTACTAACAGGACTATAGTAATCAGAGGGGAGAAGCATTAGATAATCACCACAACCATTGTCAGCAATTACCATGCCTCGCATATTCCATTGCGACATGAAGTCTTGGGAAAGAGCTGTAATATAATTGTTTGTGCCTGACGCTTCAGAGATAGAAAGTTTTTTACCTTCTTGCTCTAATTCTATCTCAAGTATGGTATAAAAAAGCCATTTATTATGCCCAAAAGAGGTTTCAGAGGTTTGTAAATTAGCTATAAATTCCTTTGTGTTGGAGTGCATAATCAATCCTAAAACATCTTCTGCTTGAGCTATTTTGATAAGTATTTCATCTTTCATAGGATAAGTATAAATCAAAACAGCACTCACACAAAGCAAGTGCTGTTTGTTTTTTTAATAATTCAAACTCGGACTCAACCAACGTTCTGCTTCGGCAAGTGAAATGCCTTTGCGTTGGGCGTAGTCTTCTACTTGGTCTTTTTCAATCTTGCCTAAACCGAAGTAGCGCGACTCAGGGTGTGCGAGATAAAAGCCCGATACAGACGCGGCAGGGTACATGGCTAAACTTTCTGTGAGGTAAGTGCCTGTAGTTTTTTCTACATCGAGGAGCTTGAAAAGCGTTAGTTTTTCGGTGTGGTCAGGGCAGGCAGGATAGCCTGGGGCGGGACGAA
>JAAFJK010000734.1 GCA_013298105.1 Cytophagales bacterium | reverse complement strand
GTTGCAAGTCTGCTAAAATACTCAAAATGACTACTTCAGGGACATCAGATTGCAAAAAAAGCTGTGCCGAAAACTCGCGTATGTCTATCAATGTGTACTGAAAATGATTGGAGGCTTCGCTGTCTTGTGCCTGCATATTCATTTTTTCCTTGCCTACATAGAGTACATACTGCCTTACAGGAAGTCTGTATTTGTACTTTTTGCGCAAAAGCGCATAGTAAATCATCATTCTGGACAACATTCGCGCATCATTTTGAGATTGAATTTCGAGATGCAAGATATACGGTTTTTTAGCAAGGACTTTTTTCAAAAAGTCCGCTTTGCGCTCAAGTGTGAGTTGCATTTCGAGGCTGATGTCCTCTGTTTTCGAGAAGTCTGTTTGGGTAATTTGCTCAAGAAGAGGAATAAAAAATTCCTCTAAATTTTCTTTGAAAATAACGTCATATTCGTTTGCCATAGTACAAAGTAAAACATAAACCTCATAAAATACAAGTATTTTCTAAAAAAACTACCTAAAACCTATTCACGATACCAAAATGCAATTTGGCACGATTCAGCGCGAAGGCGTTTTCTTTGGATTTGCCGAGCGCGTAGGCAAGGCTGAAAATGCCCGCTTTTAGGCTGATACTTGCCCCAAGTCCTACACCCGAAGGCGCATCTGCTTGAAAGCCATTCCACGTCCGACTTTCATAATAGGCTTGGTCAAAAAACATAAAAAGATAGGAAGTCCCTCCTATAGGTTGCCTGTACTCTGCCGTAAGTATGGCGTATTGGGAAGCCAAAAACGCATTCTGATTGTGTCCGCGTATAGAAGTAAGTCCACCTATAGGCAATAGCTCGTTTTGGAAAAGTTGGTTATTGGCAAGATAAGCTCCCTGCAGACCAGCCTTTATTACGCCCTTGCCTACCCGCCAAAAACTTTGGAAATCAATTTTGGAGAGCGTTTGAGGCGTTTTGAGGGTAAGCCCTCTGTAGAGCGAATCTGCCAAAAAACGATTTTTGATAATTTCCTTGTTGCCTGTATGGATAGAAAAAACACACAGCACACCCGCACGCGGAAAAAACAAATCATCAAGCGTTTGGACTTTGTAGCCTATCCCATAGCCTTGCCAGCGCGTTTCGGAGATGGCAGGCAGTTGAGCATTTTCATATAAGTTCGAGGCATTGCCAAGATTACTTTTTTGGTTCAGGAATTGGGCAAAAAAATCACTACTGCCTTGAGTCGTGTAGCCAAGTTTTGCTTCAAATGTCCTATTCAAAAAGCTCGAATCTTGTTTCCAGAGCTTAAAGTCTATATGAAATTGTAGGGGCGTATTAAAAAGCGTTTGGAAGCCTGTTTGTAGTTCCAGCCTTTGGGTTTCCGTTTGGAGGCGTTGCCACTGTAGTTTGAAGCTGTGTCCTTGTGCAAAAATATTGTAAAATAGCAAGTTAGCCTCCCCTGTAAGTAAGACTTGTCCGCGTTGATTTTCATTGGGAAGTACGCCTATGATGCCATCAAATTGATTTGCCTTGATTTGGGTAAGGTGCAAAACAGGCATAGCGCGGTCTTGAATAAATTGCACATCAGGCGGCTTCTGCAACCGCAAATACGGCAGACGCTGTAGGCGCGTGCGGATAGCTTGTATTTTGGCGTGATTGTAAGGTTGTTTGATGCCCAATCGGAGGTATTGATTCAGGAAACGCGGTTTTACTTTGACCTTGCCTACTATGATGACAGTATCAAATCGGACAAGCAGATGCGGGGCATATTCCCAAACTCCGCGCCACTTATTGTCTTGCATAGCAAGCGAATCGAGGCGAATTTGGGCAAAAGGATGTCCATTATTTTCAGCAAAAGTCAGTATTTTCTGTTTGTATTCCTCGAGGGCTGAGAGCGAAAAGGGCGCGTTTTGCCACTTTCGCGGTTTGGTAGGCAAGGTGCTTGAGCGTATATATGCCCATGTATGTCGTGCGCCCAGTGTGAGGTAAGTCGTCTGCGCCTGTGTATAAGTATTGAGTTCCAAGTAGCCATTTTTTTGTTTGGCTATTTTGTATGCCTTAAGCCACGCTTGGTAGGCAAGGGAATCTTTGAAATCTTTTTGATATATAAGTTGATAGGTTTTGGCAGTATCGCTCCTTTCCTGCACGCTCCAGCGCGTTTGGGCAGGCAAGTCGAGGGATAGGTATATCCACATGATAGAAGCCAAAAAAACAAAAATGTCATTCCTCACCTTTTGGGCTGGTGATTTAGTTGTGCAAAAACGGCACCATGAGCGTAAATTCAGGGATACTCACTTCAAAGCGTTTGCCATCTACGGTGCGCTCCATGACATACTTGCCTGCCATTTTGCCGATACCTGTGCGTAGGTTACAGCCCGAAACGTATTGATGCACTTCTCCTGGCTCAAGGACAGGCTTCTTGCCCACCACGCCCTCGCCTTCCACTTCTTTCATGTAGCCATTGGAGTCAAAAATATTCCAATACCTTCTGTGTAGCTGTACCGTATAGGGACTACAGTTCTCGATCGTTATTTTATACGTAAATACAAAGTGCGATTGTGAAGGACTTGAATACTCTTTCTGATAGTCTGTGATGACAGTTACTTTTACGCCTTCAGTGATGAGAGTGGTCATAATGTTTTGGTGATGAAGTGTTGAGTTCATTTTGATTGAATAAAATTCAACTTTAATGCCAACTTTTTGAGGCTTCTTATTTTTTGAAAAAAAAGCTGTTTTTTTTCAAAAAAAGCTAACTTTATGGCGGTTTATGTTGTTAGCATGGTGTATCGTGATAGTTTTTCTCTACAATAATTTTAGAACAACCAAAAACATTCAAACTTCTACCCTCAAACCTCTACCCTCCCATGTCCCGTTTAGCCCGTTACTTCCAATTTGGTGAATTTTTCCAATATTTCTTGCGCGTATTCCGCAAACCAGACCCAAAGTATCCCCACAATTTTAACTTACGTATGATGCATGGCATCAATCGCATCAGTATCATTATGTTTGCTATAGCACTGGTGGTCATCATCACAAGAGCCATTATTCGTTCGTTATGAGAGTACTCATCATAGAAGATGAAGCCTTGATAGCCAAAGATTTACAAAAAAAACTTACCTCCCTACAGCCTACATGGGAGGTAGTAGCTGTGTGCGAAAGTGTGCAAAAAACCCTCGATTGGTTGCAAAAAAACGCTCCTCCCGCGCTGGCTTTTATGGATATTCAGTTGGCAGATGGGACAAGTTTTGAGATTTTTGAACAAATACAGATAGACTTTCCTGTCATTTTTACGACTGCGTATGAGCAATACGCACTACAGGCATTTCAGGTAAGCGGTATAGCTTATTTGCTTAAGCCTGTAGATGAGGTAGACTTGCAAAAAGCAATAGATAAATTTCAGAAAATCAGCCCTGCTATCGCACCGCAAGACCTTCAACTACAAATCAAAAAAATATTGTAAGAACAAAACCCTTACAAAGTACGCTTTCTGGCTACTTACAAGGGTGCATTAGTACCTTTAGTTGTGCAAGATATAGCGTGCATAGAAAAAGACGAGCTTATTTTTTTGCATACTTTTGAGGGTAAAAAATACCTCAGCGACTATCAAACTATGGACGAGATTGAGCAAGTCTTGAACCCCGCCCACTTCTATAGAGCCAATCGGCAATTCATACTTAACATAGATGCTATAGATACGCTCAAGCCAACTTACAAAGGACTTTCTGTAAAGTTGCGCTTGCCTGCCTTCGCGGAAATAGAAGTCAGCCGCGAGAAAGTAACCACCCTGAAGCAATGGCTGAATCGATAGAAGACTTTTTTCATAAATAGCTCATTATCAAGTTTAAGAAAAGGGAGCATGAAAGACACTTTATTTCTACTCGTTACCCAAAGGAATTTCTACAAAGAAGGTAGTCCCCTTGCCTGCCTCGCTCTCAAACCAAATCTTGCCTGCGTGTTTGTCTATGATTTTCTTTACTATGTCAAGTCCAAGCCCACTTCCTTCGCCCAATTTTTTGGTAGTAAAGAAAGCATTGAAAATCTTGGCTTGGATTTCTTCAGGAACTCCATGCCCTGTATCTGTGACGCTTACCAAGAGATTACTGTCTTTTATTTGTGTTTCTACCGTCAAAATGCCCTTGCCTGCCATCGCGTGAATAGCATTGTGGATAAGGTTTGTCCATACTTGCATCAATTCATCAGGAAAACAAGCTATGGCAGGCAAGGTTTCAAAATTTCGTACAACTTCGATGCCTTGCTTGAGTTGATTTTGATAAATTGTCAATACAGTGTCGATGCTGTCATTGACATTGGTAGCTGTTTTTTCGTCTGTGAGGTCTTGCCGAGAGAAGTTTTTGAGGGCAAATATAATTTTTGAGGCGCGGTCTGTCGCTGTTCGGATAGTTTGATTGCTTATTTGGATAGTAGTGATTTTGTGCAACATATTTATTGTTTGATGGAGGTGCGGCGTTTGAAGCAATGCTTCCTGCGTCAAGAAATCAAATTGCACACCTAAATCCGTTACCAGTTCGGCTATCTCGAAGGCTCTTGGCGTATTTCGTGCCTCTAATGCTTCTTGAATTTTAGTGCGCATTTGGCGTTTTTCTCGGCTTGATATGTTGGCAAACGGAGCAGTCAAGATATTATGCAAAGTAGCTTTGAATATTTGGCGCTCCTCTTGGTCTAAATTTGTTAGAAAAGTAGGCAAGGTTTCTAATGTTTCGTATAAGTACGTGGTGTTGCTCTCTACTGAGGAGCGAATAGCACCAAGTGGCGTGTTTATCTCATGGGCTACACTCGCCACTAATTGTCCAAGCGAAGCCATTTTTTCAGATTGAATGAGCTGGTCTTGGGTATCTTTCAGGTCTTTTAGAATATTTTGCAGTTCGTTTTTTTGGTCTTCGAGTAGTCCATTTTTTTCTTTGAGGTCATTAGTACGTGATTCGATGACCATTTCGAGGCGTTTTTGTGTTTTTTGGTGATTCCAATTATTCAAGCGAATAAGTCCCCAGACGAAGATAATTATAAAAAGCGCAATCAATGTGATGCCCCACCAACTAAAATACCATAGTTGGATTACTTCCAATTCAAAGTCAAAACTTTCACTCCAGACGTAATTGCCTGCTTGTTTGGCGCGAATTTTTAGGTAGTAAGTACCTGTTTCCAAATTACTTAACAGCAGAGAAGTTTTGTACCCTACATCTTGCCACTCGTCTTTTATTTTAATTTGATAGCGTACTTGTTTTTGTGGCAAGATGTTGGAGATGTATTCTACCTGCAAAAAGCCATTTTTGTAAATTTGATAGATTCCCTTTTCATTCGCAAGAGAAGACGTATTTACAATGATAGGCTTGGGCGTTTTGTGAAATCTGGCAGTGTCTTGCATCAAGCCTACCCCATTGAAAGTGCCTACCCAAAGCATCTTTTGTTCGTCTGCGATAAGCGACCTATATGCGATACCTTTGGAGGGTAGCCCTTGAAGCTCATCAAAAAGCAAGATTTCATCATCTATCATTTTTACAATGCCTTTGCTATTGGCAAACCATAAATCTTTTCGATGGTCTATCAAAATAGCTTTGATAGCATCTGAGGTCATTTCGCCTAATTCTTTTCGTTTGAATTTGCCACGTTCATACAGCAATAAGCCAAAAGAAGTGCCTACGTATATGGTTTCACCTTTGAAGCCCAAATCATTTACTAAGATTTGCTCATTGTGTTGAAAGTCAGTCTTTTGGCTTAAGTTTTGAAAATTGTCTTGCACTTCATCTAACACAAACAAAAAACCGTCATCTT
>JAAFJK010000692.1 GCA_013298105.1 Cytophagales bacterium | reverse complement strand
GGGTTTAAAACCCTATCCTATTGAGCAAAAAAGGCGTTTCTTAAATTACTAACTTACTCAAAAAATGCTTCTCCACAAAAAATGTCAGACAACCACATTTTTTTGCTTTCCCCTGTTTGATGTCCCACCAAACATAGCATTGACTCAGCGAACCATTTTTTAAGAACCAAAATAATAACCATAAATGTTAAATGTCCCATGTTCAATGCTAAAGTGATTTCTTTTGCCCTATTTCGCTTTTTTATTTAAAAAAGCTATCTTTGCAATATGAACGATACGCTTGTGGTCATACCTACTTACAATGAGATAGAAAATATAGCCGACATAGTGCGCCATGTGATGCACTTGCCTGCCCCTTTTGATTTATTGATAGTAGATGACTCTTCGCCTGACGGTACTGCTGATAGTGTAAGGGCTTTACAAAAAGAATTTCCTGAACGCCTACACTTGGAGGTCAGGCAAGGCAAACTTGGCTTAGGAACTGCCTACATTCATGGCTTTAAGTGGGCTTTGGCAAAAGAATATGCCTATATATGCGAAATGGACGCAGACTTCTCGCACAACCCTGACGACCTTATCCGATTGAGGGAGGCGTGCGAAAAAGATGGATATGACCTTGCGATTGGCTCGCGCTACATTCAAGGCGTGAATGTGGTAAATTGGCCTATGAGCAGGGTATTAATGTCATATTTTGCAGGGTATTATGTGCGCTTCATCACACGCATGAAGATTCAAGACCCTACAGCTGGGTTTAAATGCTACCGCAGGCAAGTTTTAGAAGCTATCCAATTGGATACCATCAAATTTGTGGGATATGCTTTTCAGATAGAAATGAAGTTCAGGGTCTGGCGCAAAAGGTTTAAAATAAAAGAAGTACCCATCATTTTTACAGACCGCACCAAAGGCAAATCAAAAATGTCTGTATCTATATTCAGGGAGGCTTTTTTGGGTGTAATCCAAATGAAAGTGCGCAGTTGGTTTACCAAAAGGTAAAACTAAGTCCTTCAGTTGTTATTCTTCAGGCGCGTATTTTTTTGGCGCATACAAAAAGCCAAACGCCTCCGCGCCTTCTTTGTCTTTGCATCTGTGATGAATCTGGTGGGCGCGAATCATGCGCCTTAAGTAGCGATTTTGGGCTACAAATTTCATTTTTAATCTCCTATGCACGATAATGTCATGAAAAACGACATAAAAAATACCATAAGCTAAGATACCAAAACCAATGGGTTTTAAAAACCAAAGCCATGCTATTTCAAAACCAAGCACAATCGTAAGTATGGAAGGTACGCTAAAAACTACTGCAAAATAGTCGTTTTTTTCGAAAAAGCCCTCACTGGGTTGATGATGGTCTTTGTGCCAACGCCAAAGGAAACCATGCATGACGTATTTGTGTGTAAACCAAGCCGCCCCTTCCATCAAAAAAAAGGTAGCAATCAATAAAGACCAGAATACAAAATAACTCATTCTTTTGTTAGTAAAATATAGTTTTAAACATAAAACGTCTGATTATCTAAAATGTTTTTTAGAAAAATATTTTTTATCCCCCAAAGCCGTGCTTTGTTCGTTCATTTTTTACTCAAAAACTATTATCTTTGCACAAAATTTTGAATATGATAAAAAATTGGTGGAAAGGTTTGACTATCCTATTGCTATTTTATACAGTTGTGATGGGCTTTTTGGGCAAAGTTCCTGCGCTTGAGATAGTAAATGAGAGTATCCGCAATCTGTACTTTCACGTGCCTATGTGGTTTGGTATGACCATAATCTTACTCATTTCGGTTATTTTTGCGATAAGATATTTGCGTAATCGCCAACCTATAGATGACTTCTATGCCGTAGAATGTGCCAATGCAGGTATTTTTTTGGGTGTTTTGGGCATCATAACAGGTATGGTCTGGGCGCAATATACTTGGGGCGTATATTGGCATGGCGACCCGAAACAAAATGCCTCTGCCATAGGTTTGCTTATATACCTTGCTTACAGTATATTGCGTAGCTCACTCAAAGATGAGGCACAACGCGCCACTATCAGCTCAGTTTATAATATTTTTGCGTATGCGATTTTGATACCCTTGATTTTTATTTTGCCTCGCCTTACCGCCAGTATGCACCCAGGCAATGGTGGAAATCCAGGCTTCAATTCGTATGATTTGGACAGCAATATGCGCTTAGTTTTTTATCCTGCTATCATAGCTTGGACTTTACTTGGCTGGTGGATTGTTACGCTCCGCGTAAGAGTACGAAAATTAGGAAACATTTAGCCCCCTGCTGGTAGGCAAGGTTAAGGAACGAATAAAAAATAACTTGAGAATATTTAGCCACGCTGTAAGCGTCTGTTATCGAGCTTTTACGCGGTTAAGCAATACCAACAGACGCTTACAGCGTGGCTTCGCGTGAGTGAAATTATCATGTTATTTTA
>JAAFJK010000481.1 GCA_013298105.1 Cytophagales bacterium | reverse complement strand
TTCACCCCCACCCAAACCGCGCAAAGAACTTTTTGATTGAAATACCCTGTTTTTGGCTTGGGTGGGGGTGAACCCCACCCCTACAATAAAATCATTCCATTTATTTTTAATGCCTTACTAAATCTAAAATCGTAAATCTAAAATCGTAAATCTTCTTAATCATACTCATCTTCTATTTCCCCAAAAATTTTTTCCATCAAATCTTCGGCACTCACTAAGCCCAGCATTTCTTCTTTGTCATTCATTACGAGGGCTATAGTTTTCTTTTCGTTATTCAGGCGCATCAGTAGCGCGTGCGCCTTTTCGGTAGGCAAGGTATGGGGTATAGGCAAAATATGCCCCGCCCACGCATCATCTGCGCGGAGTAGTCCGACAGGGTGTGTATAGCCTACTATTTTGTGTGGCGTGTCTGCATACACCAAAATCTTAGAATGTCCACTTTCTATAGTGGCTTGATAGACTGCTTCTGCTGTAGCTTTTACATCTATCATGACTACTTCCTCTTGTGGTATCATACAATCTGCCACCAGTACAGTCGAGAAATCTAAAGCATTGCCTATCATTTCTTTAGTTTCTTCTTTTTCGTTTTGTGGTTCTTCGGGTTCGTCTTTGTCTTCAGTCTGTTTTTGAAAATATCGCCTCAAATCACTGATTCTATAAACAGGTTTTTGTTCTTCGTAGGGCAAGCCCATGATTGCCAAAGTACGTTTGTAAGCCCACAGCGTAGGATAGCCCACTGTATAATACAAGACATAGTAGGTAATGGCAATGAAAATAGCCAATTTATCCAAAATGCGGTCTGGATTGATAAGAAAAAAAGGCTTAGGCAAAATTTCGCTTACCCACAGTAGCAAAGTGCCTATTATCAAGATTTGACAAAGCAAGGCAATGCCTTCCCCCCACAACGCAGGTGGAAAAAAATGCAACCAATACGGCAAAAAATGCTGGGTACTATATACCGCAAAGACCACAAACGACAAGGTATGCCCCAACGTCATGAGGATTAAAAATTGCGTTGGTTGCCTGAAGAAAGGCGTGAGAATCTTGTCTGAGAGGCTTCCTTGTTTGTTCTTTACTTCAAAATAGAGCTTGTCCGCACTCGAAAAGGCTATCTCTATCCCTGAAAAAAAGGCGCAAAACAACAAAGAAAAAAACATGATAAGGATTTCTACTATCACTTTGGAGAGGGAAAAGGCACAAATACGCAAAATAGCACCCCAAAAATAGACTAAAAATTGAATAAATCCAAAAGCAATATCAAAAATCGTAAATCTACTTCTGTCTTTGCAGTCTTTGGCTCAGTAAAGCACTTATCCACTGTTACATCTTTGGTTTTTCGAAAGTTATTGTGGGAAACGGGCGTATGTATATCTACAGCCTTTACCGCCGTAATAATTTTAGAAGAATCACATCTTCGTTTCTCAAACTTTTACCTTCAATCCTCCATAACCTTGCCTGCCTACAGCACATAGGCAGGCAAGGTGCGATACGAATAAAATAGTATTTTTGATAAATAACTCATTGTCATTTATTTAAACCTATAAGGTCTTAAAGACCTTATAGGTTTGGTAAAAAAAGCTATGTTTATTTCGCTTGTCGGGTTTGCGCTTTTTTTGCAAAAAAAAGCTATGTTTATTTCGCTTGTCGGGTTTGCGCTTTTTTTGCAAAAAAAGCTATGTTTATTTCGCTTGTCGGGTTTGCGCTTTTTTTGCAAAAAAAAGCTATGTTTATTTCGCTTGTCGGGTTTGCGCTTTTTTTGCAAAAAAAAGCTATGTTTATTTCGCTTGTCGGGTTTGCGCTTTTTTTGCAAAAAAAAGCTATCTTTGCAAAAAATAATAGCGATGAATCAAAATTTTATAGACCATGTGCGTATATACTGCCTTTCTGGTAAAGGTGGCGCAGGCTCAGTACATTTTCGGAGAGAAAAATTTGCGCCACTTGGCGGTCCAGATGGTGGCAATGGTGGGCGTGGTGGACATATTATCTTAAAAGGAAATGCGCAACTTTGGACACTTTTACACCTTCGTTACCAAAAACACATCAAAGCCACGCATGGCGATGCAGGCGCAGGCGCAAGATGCTCTGGCTCACAAGGGCAAGATAAAATCATAGAAGTTCCTATTGGCTCTATCGCAAAAGTTTATCACAAAAAAAAACAAGCCCCCAAGCCCCGACCTGCTGAAGATGGGTTTCGATTTGATGAAGAAACTTTGTATCTTTTGGCAGAAGATGAAGGCGTGCATATAGAACAAAGTCCTGCTTTTGATGATGATTTTGATGAAGAACATAGCATCTTCAATCTGGAAGACTATGAAGAAACACCTGAAATATTTGAGATATTGGCAGATGGAGAAGAAGTGATTGCACTTGCGGGTGGGCGTGGTGGCTTGGGCAATACGCACTTCAAAAGTGCTACGAATCAAGCTCCACAATATGCCCAACCAGGAGAAATGGCGCAAGAAGGTTTGATAGTCTTAGAGCTAAAACTTTTGGCTGATGTGGGACTGGTAGGCTTTCCAAACGCAGGCAAGTCGACCTTGCTTTCGGTCGTTTCTGCCGCAAAACCTGAAATAGCCGATTATCCTTTTACTACCCTTGTACCGAATCTTGGAGTGGTACAATATCGTGATTTTCAATCATTTGTGATGGCGGATATACCTGGATTGATAGAAGGCGCGGCTGAAGGGCGCGGGCTGGGTATCCGTTTCTTACGACACATTGAGCGTAATGCTATGCTTTTGTTTATGATTTCGGCAGAAAGTCAGGACATCAACCAGGATTACCAAATTCTTTTGCACGAATTAGAAAAATATAATCCTGAAATGCTCGATAAAAAACGCCTTTTGGCTATCACAAAAGCCGATTTGCTTGACGAAGAATTGAAGGAAATGATAGCGCAAGAGATTAAAATAGATTGCCCCTATTTGTTTATTTCCTCTGCTACACAGCAAGGTATCAGAGAACTCAAGGATTTAATCATGCAAGAACTCAAAGCACCTGTTTAACATATTAAACAACCTTGCCTGCCATGACTGCCAAAGAAGAAGCCAAAGAAAAAATAATAAAACTTGTAGCCAAGTTTAAAGAAGAGTTCAAAGAACCCAATTCAAAAGCCGACATGAACGAAACCACCACAAGAAATGGCTATATAAACCCATTTTTTGAGGCATTGGGTTGGGACATCAACAATGAGCAAAACTTGCCTGCCAACTACAGGGAGGTAACGCATGAAGCCAAACAAAAAGTAGGGGGCAAAACAAAAGCACCTGACTATTTATTTAGGATTTTGGACACGCCTAAATTTTTTTTAGAGGCAAAAAAACTATTGGTTTCTATCAAAACCAATAGCGAACCTGCCAAACAAATACGCCAATATGGGTGGAGTAATGGCAAAACGCCTGTAGCTGTCCTGACTAATTTTGAAGAATTGGCTATTTATGACTGTGCTTATATGCACAAAGATGGAGATGGTGCGCACATTGCAAGATTGAAATATTTGCATTATGAAAACTATGAAAATGAATTTGATTTTTTATGGGACGTACTCGCCAAAGAGAGTGTAAAGCAGGGAAGTTTAGAATTTTTTGCGGGAACAGATACTGTCAAAAAAGGTGCCATTAGTGTTGATGTGGCTTTTCTGCAATCGTTGAATGAATGGCGCATGGAATTGGCGAGTGCTATTGCTACAGAAAACCTAACTATCACAGAAAATGATTTGAATTATGTGGTGCAAATGACTTTAGACAGGTTAGTTTTCTTGCGCATTGCAGAAGACAGAGGCATAGAAGAAGAAAATCAGCTACAAAAATTGTTGTCTTCTAAAAACGTTTACAAGGAATTTCTTGCCTATTGCAAAGAGTCTGATGCTAAATACAATTCAGGACTTTTCAATTTCAAAGCAGATACTACCACCTCTCATATCAATATTCCAAACAAAACACTGAAATTTATCATCGAAGATTTGTATTATCCCAAGTCGCAATATGCCTTCGGTGTCTTGCCTGTGGAAATATTAGGAAGCGTTTATGAACAGTTTTTAGGCAAGGTCATTGTATTGGGAGCAGGAAATATAGCCAAACCTGAAGAAAAGCCTGAAGTCCGCAAAGCAGGTGGTGTTTATTATACACCTGAATATGTAGTCAAATACATTGTGCGCGAAACGGTAGGCAAGCGCATTGCTGAAATAGAGGCAAATTTGCAAGAGGGGCAAGACCTGATAACTGAAGTAGCCAAACTCAAAATTATTGACCCTGCGTGTGGGAGCGGTTCTTTCTTGCTGGGCGCGTACCAATTTTTGTTGGATTGGCATTTGACATATTATTACCAACACGCGCCTAAAGACTATAGTTTACTTACGCCTGATGGCAACTTGACTGCCAAAGTAAAAAAGAATATTTTGCTGAATAATATTTTTGGTGTCGACCTCGATGCCAATGCAGTAGAAGTTACCAAACTTTCTTTGT
>JAAFJK010000448.1 GCA_013298105.1 Cytophagales bacterium | reverse complement strand
AAGTTCAATAAAACAGAATCAGAACTTGATACTCTGATAGATAAGTGGATATATTTTATCAAAAATGCGGAAACTTTGACTGTTGTACCTTCTCATGCAGATGATGTAGGTTTGCAATCTGCCTACATAGAAGCCGACAAACACGCTTGGACAAAAATAGATTTGGACGCTTATGACTACGCGCTCATGCGCGAAACAGATGACATAGCAAGAGAAATGTTTGTAGAGGAAAAAGCAGAACAACGTAGAAATATTGAAATTGCAAAAAAACTACTCAAACGTGGGCTATCAAATATAGAAATTGCAGAAGACACAGATTTAACCATCGAGCAAATAGAACAGTTACGCAACCAAAAATAATAAAAAAATGTGCCTAACATGAGCTTGCTATAAAAAAGTATGCCCGTTTTTTAGCTAAAATGTTTATTTTTGCAAAAAAATAACTATGCTTACACCCGAAGAAACACTCAAAAAACATTATGGTTTTGATAACTTCAGACCTTTACAGCGCGAAATCATAGCCGATGTATTGGCAGGCAAGGATTGTATTGTCTTGATGCCTACAGGGGGAGGCAAGTCCGTTTGTTATCAGATACCTGCTGTACTTTCCGAAGGTACGTGCATAGTCGTATCGCCACTGATAGCCCTGATGAAAGACCAAGTAGAGGCGCTCAAGCGCAACCAAATCTCAGCAGACTACCTAAACAGCTCGCTCTCCTCCCAAGAATCACAAGAAATTGAAAATAAACTACTTAGAGGCGACTTAAAACTGCTGTACGTTTCGCCCGAAAAGCTCGTAAGTCAATCTTTCCTGCGCCTAATTGATAATGCAAATATCAGCTTTTTTGCAGTTGATGAGGCGCATTGCATCTCAAGCTGGGGACACGATTTTCGCCCCGAATATACCCAACTTCATTTACTCAAAAAAGCCTATCCCCAAAAAGCCATCATCGCCCTTACCGCTACAGCTGATGTGCTGACGCGCGATGACATTGCGAAGCAACTCCTGATGGAAAACCCTTCCAAATACGTGAGTTCGTTTGATAGACCAAACATCAAAATATGGGTACAAGCAGGTACAGACCGCGTAAAAAAAATACAGCGACTCGTAGAAGATAAACCAGGACAGGCGGGCATCATCTATTGCCTTAGCCGAAAAGCTACCGAAGGACTTGCCGAAAAACTCAAAGCAAATGGCGTAAAAGCCGAAGCCTATCACGCAGGTATGGAGTCAAGCCAAAGAGCAAAAGTACAAGAGGATTTTTTAAAAGATAAAATCCAAATTATATGCGCTACTATTGCTTTTGGTATGGGCATCGACAAGCCGAATGTTCGCTTTGTGATACATTATAACTTACCCAGAAATATCGAGAGCTATTACCAAGAAATAGGCAGGGCAGGGCGCGATGGACTTGTCAGCAATGCAGTGCTTTTTTATTCTTATTCAGATATCATCACTTGGACAGAGATGATACGCGACAATACACCCAACCAAGACCAGCTCGCGCTAAAACTCAAAAAACTCGAACGCATACAACAGTTCACAGAAGCACAAATCTGTAGGCGCAAAATTCTGTTGAGTTATTTTCACGAAGAACTCCCCCAAGATTGCGGAAATTGTGATGTGTGCCTCTCGCCTCCACAAACTTTTGACGGCACGACTTTGGCACAAAAAGCACTCTCGGCACACATTCGTCTTAGCCAAGAAAAAAATCATACCGCAGGTATGGGCTTGTTGATAGATGTTTTGCGCGGTTCGCAAAGCCAATTTATCCTACAAAATAAACTCAACGAAATCAAGACCTTCGGGGTAGGCAAGGAAGTAAGTACAAACGATTGGCGCGAATACCTTATCCAAATGCTCAATTTGGGCGTTTTTGAACTTGCCTACCACCAAAACTATGCCCTCCGCCCCAGCTTCTTGAGCGCGTATATACTCAAAGGCGAGCGCAAAGTAGTGCTTGTAAAGCCTACTTCAGACACCAAAACCAACTCCGCACCCAATACCTTGCCTGCCAAACCGAAATCTAAAGCTGAGCTTTTTGAAGAGGAACTTTTGACTGAACTAAAACGCTACCGCAAAGAATTGGCTGATGCAGAGGGCGTTGCGCCACACTTGATACTCGGCGATGCCTCCTTGCAAGATATGGTAGGCAAGCGTCCGTACTCCGCCAAAGAGTTTGCAGACATTTCGGGCGTGGGGGTAGGCAAGATGCAATACGCTGAAGGATTTACAAATCTGCTCATAGAAGTATCGCTCAAGCACTACAAAAACGGCTATGTTTCGCTGAAGGGAGCGACTTATTTGGCTACTTACGACCTCTACAGGCAAGGGAAGACCTTGCCTGCCGACATAGCCAAACTGCGCACAGAGCGCGGAGAACTCTCTCCAAATACGATTGAAGGGCATTTGATACAGCTTTATGAACGCGGTTTTGGTATCAGGCGCGAAGACTATATCTCAGAAGCTGAACTTGCCTACCTCCGCAAATTTTTTGAGGAATATCCAAACTTAACCCTTTCAGAAGCCAATGACTTCCTACATGGAAAATACGAATACTTCAAATTGCGTTGGGGGCAAAATGAATATTTGAAAAGTGCGAAGTAAATTTCTCTTTAATTCGGCATATTCCAACCCGTAATTTGCTCAATGATGAAAGTAGCTACCGTAAGTATAAATCCAAAGGCAAATGCCCAAAAAAAGCGGAAAAATACATCGCCTACAATCACAAAATCTTTTACAAAATTGGCTACTATGAGTACAAAAACCGTATTCAACACAAGCGGAAAGATGCCCAATGTCATGAGCGTAAGCGGAAAAGCAAAAACTTTTACGATAGGTTTGATGAAGATATTGATGACTGCCATACAGCCCGCCACCAAAAGTCCCGCTTCGATAGTCCTGAAGCTGATAGCTACCAGTGCGTAATCTATACAAAAAACTATGCCTATATAAACGGCAATTTTAATCAAAAAATTCATAATGTTCAAATGTTAAGTGATGCGCAAATATACCTTTAAAAATACACAACCAAACAATTTTTCTGTTTTTTTTGTATATTTGCCTATTCATTGCTTTCAAACAAATAATTGACTACCGCATGACTTGGTTTTGGATAATTTCTATCATAGTTGGCTTGGCTGGGCTTGCGCACATCTCGTCTATGGTCATCTCACAAAGGGCAGGCAAGTTGCTGAAGAAGATGGAAAAGGAATATGAAGAAGACATAGATGTACTACTTGCAAACGCCTATCTCGATGGCAAAAATTGGGACGAGCATGACCGCGAAGAGGTCATACACAACTGTATGCAAATGCTCAAACCATACATAGATTCGCTTTTGGCACACATCAACGCCACAGATACGGCTGACGTACAAGTGAGCTTTCCTACCAAATACTTTGGCAATGTGGCTACTTTTGCCGATACACTTTATAAGAAACGATAAATACAAAGATACGAAGCTCTCACAAGAGGACGAGCAGAAAATGTATAGTACAGTGCGTGATGCCATTGCCTCCGACCTCATGAAGCGCACACTTTATCTGAAGGTAGGAAAGTAGGGGAACAGCGTTTACAGGGAACATTTAACATTTAACATTTAACAGGGTTTGCAGGGAACATTTAACATTTAACAGGGAACAGGGAACAGGGAACAGGGAACAGGGAACAGGGGAACAGGAGGCAGGGTTTACAGGGAACAGCTTTTGAATGTTAAATATTTCCTGTTCCCTATTACCTGTAAACCTGTTCCCTGTTCCCTGTTAAATGTTCCCTGTTAAATGTTCCCTGTTAAATGTTCCCTGTAAACCCTGCTTCCTGTAAACCCTTCCCCCTGCTAAATGTTATTATTTCGGTTATTTTGCCCCATGACAGTATCGAGCGTTTCCCAAAGATGTTGGGAGGCAAGTTCCCATTCTGCTCCACTTGCTTTGGCAAGACCTTCTGTGAGCAGTTCGTGGGTAGCTTGCGGAATGTGGTAATAAAAAATCAATCCATAAAAACCACACAACATACTGAGTGCAGAGCCTATATAATCTCGCTTATTGCGCTCATCGCGTACAGTGTTGTAGGTTTTATTTAGATAATCTTGTACTCCCGCCACTTCGAATTTGGGTTTTTCAGAGATAAATTGACTGGTTTGATAAATAGATTCGGCAAAACGGTCTTTCTCTAATTGCAAAAGTTTTTCTACAGTTGTTTTGCCCTTAGATACTTTTTCAGCCATATCGAGGTTTGAGTTCAGCTCTTTGATGGCTTTTTCTAAGTGCGACTTCAGGACACCTTGCGGTCGCATGAAGTAGTCAATCTTGGTATAAGCAAGATACAAAGCGTCCCAACCAAAATATTCAATTCTTCGCTGTTCATAGTAAGCCATATAGTCGAGAGCCTCCTGCAAATAGGCTTGATACATTTGGTAGGCAAGGTCTATCTGTTCGTCCGTAAAATGGGCTATTTGCATTTTTGCAAGGCGTTGTGCGCCAAATTTTTCTATGAATATATCATCATTTGCATCAGCTTGGATACAGATTTCTTCCAAAACTCGGTATAGTTTATAAGGTTCGCAAAGCTCAAGCGGACATTCGTACCTGAATTGTATTTCATCTCCTTCAAGCGCGATTTGTGCCAGCACAAGCGTACCAAAGTTAATCTCTGCCACTTGTCGCATGAGCGGGATAAGGCTTCGGGCAGGGATTTTGAGAAAAGGTGCGTTTATTTTCAATACTTCGTCTATGATTTCTAAATACACGACAGTAGAGCCATGCGGGATAGCATAACTTGTTTTTTCAGCATTTAGTGCTTTGTCAGAAAGTCCTTTTTGCACATAGTCCAATACAGCATACACTGTAGCGAGGTAGTCTTTTTGTTCATAAACATTCATTACAAAAGTCCAGTGGTCAGAGTTCAATACGCCAATCATAGGAGCTAAGAACGATTTATTGAAGCGAGGAGCGGTGTTCATGTATGGGTAGGTGTTTTAGGCTTAAAAATCCGCCCCTAAAATAGCTAAAAAAAATAAATAACCTAATTTTTTTGTAATTTAAATACGCTTTGAGGCTAATAAAACGTGGATTTCACAACCCATTTTTGCAAAATTCGTGTTTTTATAGGATATTTGCACAAATATACTGCAAAATGTTCAATACTACTGAGATAACTTCTGCCGAGATAACCTCCGACAATCCTATCCACCAACGCCTCCTCCTTGCCTACATAGCCGCTGCAGAGCGCGTAAAGGGCAATTTGCTTGAAGTGGGCTGTGGCGTGGGGCGCGGCATAGAGGTTTTGCTTCAAGCTACCAATCAATACACAGCCATTGATAAAAATAGCGCACTCATAGACCAACTTCAAAACCAATATCCTACGGCACAGTTTCTTTGTCAAAATATCCCACCTATTCAGGCACTCAAAACCAACGAATATGACTGGATAGTGAGCTTTCAGGTCATAGAACATATCGACAATGACGAGCTTTTTGTGGCAGAGTTATATAGACTTTTGCGCAAGGGAGGCAAGGTCATCATCACTACCCCAAACCGCAAACTTTCGCTTACCCGCAATCCTTGGCACGTCCGCGAATATACTGCTACGGAGTTGGAAACGCTTTTGAAAAAATACTTTCCTACTGTGCAGACGCTCGGCGTACAAGGAAATGAAAAAATAAAAGCCTATTATGATGCAAACAAAAAAGCAGTAGAACGTATCACAAAATGGGATTTTTTGAATCTCCAATATCGCCTCCCCCGAAAATGGCTACAATTTCCTTATGATATACTGAATCGTTTGAATAGAAAAGGACTACAAAAGAAAAATACAACTTTGGTAGATGACATTACGCACCAAGATTATTTTATCACAGACCAAGCCGAAGATAGTTTGGACTTATTTTTCATTGCCGAAAAGTAAGTAGCTTGCCTGCCCAAGCACAACAAAAGCCCGCCAAAACTGTGGGCTTTTTTGGCTAAAATCCTGAAAGAGCAGTTTTTATAGGACTAATGCACCAAATAAGCGTTTTTTCCAATTCGCTTACGGCGCACAAACGAGTCGTCTGTGGTACATCAAAAAGCCACTATTTGGTGCGGTAGCCCTAAAAAAAATGCTGAAACAGTTGTCTTTTGCAGAAAAAAGAACTACTTTTGCAAAAATAAAGTTTTTTTATATGGCAGACCAAAACCTTGTATCTAATATTCTCCAAACTTCTCCGAGTGTAGAGCTTCTCAAATCCAGAAATAGAGAAGGAATTATTATTTTTTTGGTAGAGCATTTTTATAATCAACAAAATGCTGTATCAGAAGAAAATGCCTGTGATAAATTGGCAGATTATTTGGAAAAAGGAAAAATTCAAAACGAAGAAGATGAAAATGAAAAAAGTATCTTAGACAACTATGAAGTAAAGGCAAAAAGATACATTCAAAAATGGACAAACAAAGGTTTTTTAACCAATTATCAAGACGAACGTGGCGAGATATTTTATGAAATATCGTCCCATTCAAGCAAAACCATCGACTGGATTATCAGCCTCAAAAAAGAGGAGTATGTGGGCGCAGATTCTAAATTCAAAAATATATTCAATCAACTCAAAGAATTGGTAGAATTTTCTAATGAAGACAAAGAGAAAAGAATACAAATCCTTAAAGAAGAAAAATCAAAAATAGAAGACGAAATAAAACGCCTCAAAGCTGGCGGAAATATTAAAAAATTTCAGGAATTTGAAATCGTACCTCGCTTCAATGAAATCAATAAGTCTGCAAGAGAATTGCTGTCAGACTTCAAAGAAGTAGAAGACAATTTTAAAAATATTACCAAAGAAATTTACCAAAAACACGCTGAAGGAAGCCTTAGTAAAAGTAATATTTTGGAATTTACTTTTGAGGCACTCGACAACCTGAAAGAAAGCCAACAAGGAAAAAGTTTTTATGCGTTTTGGTCTTTTCTACTTAGTCCACAACTCCAAAAAGAATGGGAAAAATTGACCAAAGAACTTTATGTTACTTTGCAAAATAAAAACATCACTACCAAAGATTCTTTTTTGAAAAATATGCAAAAAAGTCTGCACAATGTAGGACAAAAAGTGTATAAAGCAAACGATAAAATGTCTGAAAAACTCACGCGCATCATTGGAGAAAATCAAGCAAATAAAATAGAAGCTACTAAAACTATTATCCAAGAAATCAAAAAAATATTGATGGAAATTGATAAAAAAGGCAAAAAACCTGACAATTCTATTTCTATTACCCTCGAAACAGACATTGACATCAATATCCCGTTTGAAAGGAAACTTACCTACGAAGCCCACGTAGAAACAACTTATGATAGCGACCCTGAACTTGCAGACGATACTATCACAAGTGCGGATAATTTGGGTAAATTATTTGCACTCTCCAACATTGACAAAAATATGCTGAGAGCCAGAATTAAAAATGCTTTGAATGAAAATACACAAACTACCTTGCATCAAATCATAGCAACAAACAACGGCATTGAAAAAGGATTGCCTGAACTTTTTGGCTATCTCGGTATCGTAAAAGAATTTAAACATACCATCAACGAAGAAAATAAGCAACGCATAGTTTTTAATGTTGAACAAAATAAATCTATCACAATTCCCGAAATCATCCTCACAAAATGAAAGAATCTGAAGAAAATATAAAACCATATACCAAAGCCATTATCAGATTGCTGAACAAAGGTATGGTAGAAAGTAATTCGAGTGTCTGGGACGACATTACCAAAAAATACCAAGTAGAAATTCAAGACTATTTGGCACAAATCGGTGTGGAGTTAATTGTCAAAAAAGATGAAGGTTTTGCGTTTTTAAAACAAATCGAAAACAACGAAGAAGAAACATTCGGGCTTATTACGCGAAGACAAATGGGTTTTGAAACTTCTGTAGTTTTGGTGGTTTTGAGGCAAAGTTTAGAGGAGTTTGACAGCAATCCCACGTCTTTTCAAGGCACACAAAAATTCATTACCAATACAGAAATCAAAGAACAAGTCGAGCTTTTTCTTTCTGAAGGTTACAATAAATCTAAATTCCAAAAAGAACTCGATACTTGTATCAATCGAATCGTAGAATTGGGTTATTTGAAAGAAATGAGCAAAAAAGACAACGAAACAAAATATCAAATCCATCGAATCATCAAAGAAAAAGTAACGCTGGATATTTTACAAACATTTAAAACAAAACTTCAAACGTATGTTCAGTCTATATAATACCAATTCAGAAAAAGCAGGCTTCAGGCTTCAATACATGGAAGTGCTGAATTGGGGAACTTTTGACAAAAAAATATTCAGAATAAACCCTCAAGGCAACAATTCATTGCTTACAGGGGCGAATGCGTCAGGCAAAAGTACCTTTGTAGATGCGTTGCTTACACTCTTGGTGCCTGCCAAAAATGACAGATTTTATAACCAATCATCAGGCGTTGCCAAAAAAGGGGATAGGACTGAAGAAACGTATGTTTTGGGGCATTATGGCAATATCCAAGAAGAAGGAAAAACCAGCACAAGCACCCAAAAATTAAGAGAAAAAGACAAAACATATTCTATTCTTTTGGCTTCTTTTGGCAACACAGACAAGAAAAATATCACTCTTTTTCAGTTGCGCTGGTTTACCAATGGCGAACTCAAAAGAATGTTTGGTATTGCGCACGTTCCGCTTACAATTCAACACGATTTTAGCCAATTTGATAATTGGAGAAAGACGTTGGATAAAAAATACAATGAAAATAGCCCCAAGAAAAAGATAGAATTTTTTGATAGCTCTGGTAAATATGCAGAAAGAATTGTGAGCCTTTTTGGTATGCGTTCTTTGAAGGCTTTGAGCTTATTCAGTCAAATCGTGGGCGTAAAAGTTTTAGATGATTTGGACGAATTTATCAAAACAAAAATGCTCGAAGAATATGAAGAAAATGGAGAAAATTCTGAAGAAGTTTATACAGCATTGAGAGATGTTTTTGCTAATTTGACGAATGCTAAAACAGACATTGAAAAGGCAAAAGAGCAAATCGCACAACTAACGCCCATAGACAATATTGCGAATAAATTGTCGGATTTAAAAACAGAATTGACACAGCTTCAACAGGCAAAAGAAATGAGCGTATATTGGTTTGCCAAAAAATACATCGAACTTTCAGAACAAGAATTGCAAAAAAATCAAGATAAATTAGAGACTTTTCAGGCGGATTTGCAAGAACTTCTAAGCAAAGAAGAGGCACTCAAAGGAGAAGAAAGAGAACTTTCACTTTCTATTGAGAGAGATGAAACAGGCAGTAAAATAAAAGAGCTGGAGAAAGAAATCAAACAACTCGAAAAAAGCCGAGATTTGAGAAAATCAAAATTGGAGGATTACAATAAAATCGCACAATTTATAAAACTTAGCACCAATCCAAGCCAAGAAACCTTCGAAACCAACAGAGAAAAGGCAAAAGAACGCAAAATAAATACCGAAAAAGAGATAGAATCTGAAAATGAAAATCTTAGAAAATTCAAAAATGAGCAAGACAATTTGACATTCCAAATAGAAGAAATTGTAAAAACTATCCAAACTTTACAGAAAAATAAAAACAACATAGCAGGCAGAACTGCCGAGATTAGAGAAGAAATTTTAACACATTTGGAGGCTACAAAAGAGGATATTCCATTCATTGGCGAGCTACTCAAAGTACAAGAAGAAGAAAACGAATGGGAGTTTTCGGTAGAAAAAATTTTGCATAGTTTTGCTTTACAACTTATAATTCCTGAAAAATATTATACCAAACTAAACCAATATGTGAACAAAACAAACCTCAAAGGTAAAATCACTTATCAACGCTACAAAGGTGATGAGCCAAGTACAAATGTGAATTACCAAAACGCACCCAAAAATGCACTTTTGCGCAAATTAGCCTTCAAACCTAAAAGCATTTATGCGGATTGGTTAGAAAATGCGATTGCCAAACAATATAATTATGCTTGTGTGAAGGATTTGAAAGAATTTGATTTGTATGATGAGAAAGCCATCACAAAAGAAGGTTTGATAAAATTCGGAAAAGGCAGACACGAAAAAGACGACCGCGCCCACATCATAAGCAAAGAAAATTATGTACTTGGTTGGGACAATAAGGAGAAAATAAATACACTGAAAAACGAACTTTACAACCTACAAGAACTACAAAATGAAAATAAAAAAGCCATTGCAAATACCCAAAGTAAAATAAAAAATTTGGCAGAAGTCAAAGATAAATGTTACGATATTTTTTCTAAATATGAAAAATATGATGACATTGATTGGCAAACTTATGCCCAGCAAGTTCAAGAAAAAACAACCCAAAAAACAGACTTAGAAAAAACCAATGACAGGCTAAAAGTCCTCCAAAGCCAACTCAAAAAAGTAAAAGATGACTTAAAAAACTTAACTGAAATAGACATCAAAAACAAAAACAGAGAAATATTTAGCTTAGAAAATAGAAAAGAAATCATCTCAAAAGAAATAAAACAGAGCCAACTACTTATAACCAATATGGATTATACAAATACAGAAGGTTTTGAAAACTTCGAAGTATTGGGTGTGGATTATGAGAATTTGAAAAGTATGCAAATCCAATTTGAGCAAGAAGTTTTAAGAAAAATAACGGCACTTGAAAACAGCAAAAGAAAAAATGAAGATGAAGTAAAACTAAAAATAAACGCTTTCAAACACCCCAGCGAAGCTATTACCGCTAAGTTTGTAGATTGGCGGGCAGATGTCCAACGTTTTCCTGAATCTACGCACTTAGAATTTATCAGTGAATATCAAGCGTTTTTACAAAAATTGACAGATGACAATTTACCTAAATTTGAGAAAAAATTTAACGAATATCTCCAAGAAACTATCACACACAAAGTAGGAAATTTTAGAATGTTCTTCAAAAATTGGACTGATGCGATTGCAGAAAATATCCAACTTTTGAACGATTCTTTGAAAGAAATTGATTTTAGAAATAAGGATTTTAAAACCTATATTCAAATGATTCAGTCCAATCGTGTGAGTGAAGATGTCAAGGAATTTAGAGATTTGCTTGAAAATGCCATCGCCAATATTCACGAAATGGAAAGCACTGTAGATGGACGAAAAACACATTTTGAGCAAAATATTGAACCACTTATCAAAAAACTTGAAAAAGAAGATTGGCGCAAAAGAGTGATGGAAGTCCGTAATTGGTTCAATTACAAAGCAGAAGAATTTTACAAAGAAACCAATGCCAAATACAAAACTTACGAAAATATGGGGCAACTTTCAGGAGGAGAAAAAGCGCAACTTACCTACACCATTTTGGGTTCTGCCATTGCCTACCAATTTGGACTCACTAAAGGCGAAGCACAAACCCATGCGTTCAGATTTATTGCGATTGATGAGGCTTTCAAAGCACAAGATGAAGACAAAGCAAAGTATTTAATTACACTTTGTAAGCAACTGCATTTGCAACTGTTAGTTGTAACGCCAAGCGACAATATTCACATTGTAGAAAATGACATTTCGTATGTGCATTTTGTAGAGCGAAAAGAAGAAAAATATTCTTGGCTATATGATATGCCTATCGAGCAATTTATAGCAGAAAGAAAAGGTTTTTTAAATCAAGCGAATAACTAAAGAAGTCTATTAATTTTGTGTAACTTTACAGTCCTATTGTTCTGTATGGAACGAGTAAAAAATAACTTGAGAATATTTAGCCACGCTGTAAGCGTCTGTTATCGAGCTTTTACGCGGTTAAGCAATACCAACAGACGCTTACAGCGTGGCTTCGTGTGAGTGAAATTATCATGTTATTTTATTTTCATTCCTATAGGTTAAACGTTCGTTTTTTTCGGTTGGCAATCCGCTTGCGGTTGTCAAGCCGAAAAAAAAGACCGCGAAAAAAACGAACATTTAAACTTTCCTAAACACTATTATCATTTTTATCAATCAAAGGATTAAAACTATGGCATATTCAGATTTTACATTCTCAAAACTCAAAAAAATGTATAATATTGAACAATCAGAGGCTTATTTATTTAAGCATTTGGCTATTGTTCCTATAAACCCAAGTCCGCGCTTAGCAGAAGACCTGCAAGATACAGAAAGTATGCCCTTATATACCGAGAAATCTAAGTCCGAGATTATTATTTATCCCATTATTAGAGAGTTAAAAAAGAAAAACCCTTTTATTACTGTTTTTTCAGGTTACGCGCTGAATATAGAAGGGCATAAAGAGTTGCAAGGCAATCCTGATTTTCTAATTTCAGCCAAACAAGGAATAGCCGAACCAAGAAGCCCTATTTTTTGTCTGTTTGAATCTAAGAACAAAGCACCTGACGAGGGTTTTGCGCAATGTGCATCTGAAATGTACGCCGCAAGACTATTCAATCAAGAAAATAACGAACCTTACGAAACCATTTATGGGGCTGTTACCAATGCTTACGATTGGGTTTTTCTTAAATTAGAAGGTGATACTGTCTTTATAGACAAGGAAAGGTGTTTTTTAAACGAATTGCCAAAATTATTAGGTATTTTGCAATTTATTATTGATGAATATAAAAAATAAAACTTGTGATAACACATAGCGAAATAAAAGAAAAAGCAGAAAGGAAATATAAAAATGAATTTCTACAAGCTGTCATTGAGCAAAAAAATATTTTTCCGCTCAATATTCGTGGCGATAAATCTTACACAAAGTCGTCTTTGAGTGATTTTGAGAAAGAAATTTTGTCCATTGTAAGTAAATCAAAAGAGAAAAAAGGCTTTGGTTATACCTTGATTTTCCAAAAAGTAAAAACCAAATATGTAGGCACACAAGATTTGCCGATAGACATTTATTTTGAAACAGAAAGAGATTTTTTGCAATTTTTGGGCAAAGAAAAAGAAGTATGGCACTTTAAAGCAAATGCAATAAAAATACTTGCTGCCTTTCCTGAACTCAAAAATTGGGTGCTTGAAAATTCTTTGAAAATCATAGAAAATGCCTCAAATTGGGATAATTTATTGAAGGTTTGCCAGTATTTCAAGCAAAACCCAAAGCCCAATCTTTATATCAGAGAATTGCCTATAGCAGTGCATACCAAGTTCATAGAAAACAATAAACCACTGCTAAAATCTTTGCTTGAAGTGCTTATTTTTGATAGTCTGAACGAAGAAGAAAAGAATTTTGAGCAAAGATTTAACCTCAAATATAGAGAAGTACAAATTCGTTTTAAAATACTTGACAAAGCAATTAGCCAAAGATTTTTTTCAGGAATTGATGATATAGCTATTCCTTTAAGCCAATTCAAAGCCTTGCAATTACCTATCAAAAAAATATTGATTGTCGAAAATAAAACTACACTTTATACTACTTTGACTTTGCCTAATATGCACGAAACTATTGCCATCTTTGGGAGCGGATACAGCGTGGCTAATCTCAAAAATATGGATTGGTTTGAGGGTTTAGAATTGCTGTATTGGGGCGATATTGATGTGCAAGGTTTTGAGATTTTATCACAATTCAGAGGGTATTATCCACACACAAAAAGCGTTTTGATGGATAAAAAAACCTTCGAGGCTTTCTTTGAAAAAGACCTTGGGACGGTTTCAATCGTGAGTACCGAGCTTAATCTTACTACAGAAGAAAAGGCGTTGTACGCTATTTTAAAAGAAAATAATTGGCGATTAGAACAAGAAAAAGTGCCATTCGCGTATGTGAACGAGTTTTTCTTATAAATTGCCCTTGCCTGCCCGCCTATTCTATGCGGGTAGGCAAGGTATTGAAAAAAATATAGTTTCTGTTGCAATTTTTTTTTGCAAAAATATACTCGTAATTAATTACGCCTATTCAGTCTATAGAAACGTATAAAGTCTTTAAGACCTTATACGTTTGATTATCAATTATTTATTTCTATTTTTAGAAAAATAATATAAATTAAATTAGCCTTGCTAATTATGCCAAAAACATCAAAAATTATTCTCCTTAACCTGTGTTTCTTTTTTTTTGGACATCTTTGCATTGCCCAAAAATATGAAATATCTGTCGGTTTGGGCTTCTCTCAAAACTTCGCTAAGATTCAAAAATATAATTGGCTGAATCCTATTATAAAACTGCGAAGAGGAGTAGCTGAAAGTTATTATTTGGATATTAGAAAAAGATTCAAAAATGAAAAAAACTATGTAGGATTTTCAATAGCCCATGCGGGACTTGCGAATATAATTTCTCGTTCTGCATTGGCTCCAAGATTTGATAGCACACTTCAAGCAATCAATTCAAATGGCAGGAGTCGAAGCACATCGACAGATAATTATACGTACTTGAATTTCTACGGAGGTATAAAAGAAAAATGGGGCAGACTACATTTATTTTATGGAGGGGGTGTATCGTTGGTTAAAGTGGTAGAATTTACACCAAGCGGATTTTCAGGCAGAGCTATAGGTGAAAATAATGTATTTATTTTGACTGAAAGCCAGTCTTTTCCTGTTTTTTCTACAGGTGTGAATGGTATTTTATCTCTTAGCTATCAGAAAAATTATCGCCACGCCTTTGGCATGGATATCAGAGGCGTGTTATCATCTAAAATAGGTTCACAAGATGATGTATATGTCGATATCAATGGCATAAAAGGACGTTATAGATTTCAACTATACTTATACTTTTGCCAAAAAACAGCCCAAAATAAAAACCATACGTAATTCAAAAATCAAAAAAGAAATTGATACCACAACTATAGACATACCTGACTTTTATGTACCCAAATATCGGTTTTCTTTAGGTGCAGGAGGTGCAAAGCCTCATGTCGCGTGGGCTTATGGTTGGCTACCCGCTATCACACAAACAGAACACCCTATGACCTATATTGTATCGGCTGATATATCGCGTAGGATAACCCGAAAATGGTATTTGGGGGTGGGCTATACGAATTCATCTATTATTTTGGGGGTGCGTTCTCATTACATCATAAATGGAGTAGATGCTCAAAATGAGCCTAATTCTTTTATCAAATCTCCAAGACAAGTAGATAATATGTCCTATAATGCCCTTCATGTGTATGCTACTCGGCAAAAGACAGGGCATAAATTTACTTTTGAATATGGTGGAGGAATTGTCTTTGCAAACATTCAAGATAAAAATGTGAATGTAGGCAATATTAGACTAAAAGGATATGACACTTATTTGATATATGAGCCTACTTATAGCACAGTGGGGGGAATACATTTGGGTTTGGATTATAGAATCCAAACTACCTACAAGTTTGATGTGTTGCAGAAGCATGGTATATTTGTAGCCCTGCGGGGCGTAAAAGGCTTCAGCCGAATGTACTCAAGTACCTACAATTTTGAAACAAATAAAGTAAAAGGAACATATTACCAATATGGTAAGGGCAGTTTTACAAGTCTTGTTTTGGGATATATGTATCATTTTTAGGTTCTTTATTTTGAATCTTGCCTGCCCGCCTATTCTATGCGGGTAGGCAAGGTTCTTAGCTCGAGCCACTCACGTCCATCTAAAAGATAATAGCCATACGCATTTTCGGCAATATTTTTATAGTAGAACTTGCCTGCACTTTTTTTGACTGCCAGCCAACCGCGCACATTCGGAAATTGGTAAGGGCTTATTTTCTGGAGTGCCTCTGCATATACGAAGCGGACTTCTACCAAAACTGCCTCGTCTTGCATATTGTCCATTACCTTTTTGAAAAGCGAAGCCATCAGCGCATCATCTTTGATGGGCGAATACATATACAAAAACTCCGCTTTTTTGTAATACGCTGCGGGTACAGTGAGCGCGTCTGCACAAGTAACCTCAGTTTCTTCCTTAAAATTTCGTAAATTTATTTGGCTATCTTTGTATGATTCAGGGCTATATTCAAGCCCGTAGGCTTTTTTGAAGCCCAAACAAAGTGCGCCAAAAAGTTTTTCGCCATTACCCGCCCCAATGTCCATGAAAGTCGTGCGCCCTTCACGCAAAATACTGACTATTTCCACAAACTTACCTACGTGCAACCTATGCGCCGCCCAGTAGTTTTGTTTGGGAGCTTCTTCTTGGTAGCTATTGTCTGAAAAAACCGCCTGAATCAGTTTGGCACGCAAATACATATCCTCGTTTTTTCTACAAAAATCAACGATTTCGCGTGCTGTCAAATCCGCTTCAGCCAGTGCATATTTGAGTTTTGACATATTGCTTAATATGCTTAAGCGTTCGAGGAGTTCAGTTTTCAGTTTCTTTTTATCAGGTACTTCTGTGGTTGCGGCTGTTTCTTTTTCGCGTGAGGTGGGTAGGCAAGCTACAGACAAAAGCCCTAAAGTAAAGGTGTACAAAAAATATTTTTTCATAGTTCCTAACATAAAAAACCTATTTGCTTCGGGCAAATAGGTTTTTTTGAATTAAAAGATGTACTAAGCGTTTTTCGCTTCTACAAGTTTGAGGTCGTTTTTGAGCAACTTTGTGTTGTCCGCATTTGCTACTTGTACCGCAATGTCATATTTTTCTTGGAAGGCTTTTTCGAACTCATCTACTGTCATAGTATTTGTGATTTCCAAATCGCCTTCGCCTGCAAGTGATTCGCGCTCGTCTGCCACTGTGCCAAGACGTGCATCATCATCAGCAAAACGTGCGCCAGTGCCTGCGTTGTTACCTTTGTACACACGCAAAGAAACACCAAACGTTTCGTGGAATTTCTCCTTAAGAGTTTTTACAGTCATGCGACCATCTACGCTGAAAGAAGCCATAGTAATAAAAAATAGGGGTTTATGAATTTGTACCCGAAAATTAGGCGTAAAAAATGAAACTACCAAAAAAAAGACAAACTTTTTTTTTCTAACTTTGCAGATATGAAAAGATACGAGCGTTTGCAAGACTTCAGACCACTCCAGAGCGCGGTCGTTACCACAGGTACATTTGATGGCGTACACTTAGGGCATCAAAAGATTTTGGGACGTTTGAGTGAACTTGCCTACCAAAACAAAGCAGAAACGGTATTGATTACGTTTTTTCCACACCCACGCCTTGTCCTCCAACAAAGTGCTGATGACTTCAAACTCCTAAATACTTTAGAAGAAAAAGCCGATTTGCTTCAGCAGGCAGGCATAGCCCATTTCATTGTTTTGCCTTTTACCAAGACCTTCTCACAGATGTCGCCCATAGCCTACGCGACAGAAGTCTATCAATACATAGGCACAAAGTCGCTCGTGATAGGTTACGACCATAGGTTTGGGCAGGCAAGGAGCGGGAATATTGATTTTCTAAGGGCGCACAGCGAAGCACTCGGATTCGCGGTAGAGGAGATTCCGCGCCAAGACCTCGAGGAAGTGGGCATAAGCTCTACCAAGATTCGCCAAGCACTCTTGGAAGGCAATGTAAAATTGGCGCATCAATATCTCGGCTACCCTTATAGTTTGAGCGGGAAAGTGCAAGTAGGCGACCAGCTTGGAAGGACGCTCGATTATCCTACCGCCAATCTTCAAATCACAGCAGAATATAAACTTATCCCTGCCGATGGCATCTATGCTATAGAGGTCTTATTGCAAGGCGTGGTGCATAGAGGGGTACTCTATATTGGCACTCGCCCCACGCTGGCAGGCAAGGAAGAATTACGTATTGAGGGACATATTTTTGATTTTGAGGGCAATATTTATGGACAAGACATCACATTTAGGCTTATCGCACGCATACGGGGCGATATGAAATTTCCCGACCTTGCCTCCCTGAAGACACAAATGAACGAAGACGCACAAATGGCACGTAAAATATTAGGATAGGGCGTAGTGGTCAATCTTCCTTATTTGTTTGCGGTCTTTTTTCGGATTGCCAACCGAAAAAAACGAACATTTAACTAAGACTGACCAGTAGGTAAGTTTAAAAATCTATAGTCGTATTCGGCAGAAAGTTTTTGGCGTTTTGGCGTTCAGACATACTCAATTTGTTGCCTCTTAGCACCAAGCCTTTGATTTTGCGGAGTTCTGCCAATTCTTTGGGTATGATGTGCATATTCAGGTTACTCAAATCTGCCCGCTTTAGATTCGGGATTTTGGCAAGTGCAAGGATAGTTTCGCGTATATTCAGGCTTTTGTTACCACTCAAGTCAATGAATTGCAAGCTATCCAAACGCGCCAATTCTTCGGGCAATTTAGTAATTTGATTGTTTTGGAGGCGTAAAATCTTAAGTTTGCGCAAGTTTCCGATTTTTGGATTGAGTGAGATAAGTTTATTGTTACTTCCATCTAACTCCTCCAAATTGTAGAGATAGCCCACTGCATCAGGCAAGTTGCGTAAGTGATTGCCTGCTATGTGCAAGAGCTTGAGATAGCGCGGTTGCCCTATATCTTCGGGCAGCACTGTGATTTTATTGTTACTCAAAAACAAATATTGCAAAAAAGGGAGTTGTCCAATTTCTTTAGCTACGAACTCTATGCGGTTATTTTGCAATTCTAAAACTTGCATTTTTTTGAATTGGGCTAT
>JAAFJK010000755.1 GCA_013298105.1 Cytophagales bacterium | reverse complement strand
GCCCCAATTATACGCATGACGTGCCACCCCTGCGTGTTTTTTCGCAAGTGTAACCTGTAAATTATTCAATTCTAAGCGTATTTTGTGGCTTCTCATACAAAAAAATGACTATTTCAAACTTTGGGCTTCTTGAATACTTATCACAGTGCAAAATCACACATTACATCCATAAAAACAAATGAATTGTATAATTTTTTATAAAAATGTGTAAATATTTTTCAACTGTTTAAAGCCCCAATGTAAACTCTTTACATTCAGCGCGTAAGTTCAATGAAATCCTTGTTTATCCGATTGCCATTTACTTTGTAGGCACTCAAAACTTGGTACAAATCGCGCCCCATCAAGCAAGAATTACATTTTTCTTTGCCTGTTTCCATGTCTGTGAGGCTAAAAGTAGTGTTTGTCTTGCGTAATACTACTTTGAAATCATAGCTCCAGTCAAAACTGCCTTCTACAAGCAGATGTGTGCCATCTGTACTTTCGCGTATGTTGTATCCTTGCACGTCTTGAAAAACTTTGCGTGTACTTTTGGGTTGGGTGAAATTACTGTTTTTTTCATATTGTTGAATAAAAACAGTGTCTATCTCGGCTTTTGTGAAGCCATACAGCCTGAACTGTTGTGGTCTTCCATCGCACTCTTTTTTTGTGCAACAACTACTTTGAAGTAGCATAAGTGGCATCATAAGCCACAGACAAATGGGATAATATTTTATATACATAGCTATTTTTGCCCTTTCGGGCGTTTTTATGTGGTATGAATCTTATAACGCAAAAATAGGGGAATATTTTATACAATTTGTGCTGTTTTTTCAAATAAAATGCTTAATTTACCTCCAAAAACATAGCAAATGCACAAACCCATTCTATACAACGAAAGTCCACCTGAAAAAGCTGAAAACGGACTTTATCCTTATGTGGTGCATACAGAGGATAGAATTTGCGGTTTTTTTGGTGCATATTTTTTCTTGAGCAATGGCAAAAAATGCAACATTGAAGACCCGCAAGATGAAAACATTGTCTATCCATACAGCGAAAATGCTTACCAAGCCTCAAAATTTGAGCATATAGACCTGAAGCAAAAATTTCAACACATTGACTATAGGCAAGCTATAGAGTTAGCTTGGGAACTTCGCCAATACATAAGAGCGGATTGGGACGCGCTAAAACTCGCTGAAATGAAAAGAGTTTTACTACAAAAATTTCAAAACCCTACCCTACAAGCAAGGCTTTTGGAAACACAAAAACGATATTTAGAGGAAACAAACCATTGGAAAGATACGTTTTGGGGCGTTTGTGAAGGTATAGGCGAAAATCATCTTGGGAAAATGCTCATGGAGATTAGAGAACAACTTGCCTGCCCAATCAATACACAGGTAAAGCCCCCAATTTGTTCAAAATAAAGCATTTTTTTCAGCTAATTTCTTGCAAAAAACCTCTTTTACGACACTTTTCTCTTTAATGATGCAATAGGAATTTAGCCATTCTGTAAGAATCCCTTGTCAGTATTTTGCGCGGTGCTAAAGGAACAGGAGATGCTTACAGCATCACTACTCCTGTATCATTTGCCTCCTAAAAAGAAAAATGTCGAAGAGTTAGTTGTATTTCGTACTCAAATCGTAAATATTTTTCTCAAATTTCTCATGCCGATGTTTATGAGAAAGTTGCAGACAGAATTTGTTTTACCTATTGCACAGAAAATGTAGAATTTACGCAATTTGTTGCTAAACAAATTGCCACAGGTGCGCATAACGAACAAGGCTTGCCTACCTACGCAGGGCAGGCAAGACATAAATCCTAACTTTCAAGTTCCATCTTCAAAAACTTGCCTACCCACAAAAAATAGGCACGCTAAAGTCTTGTTTTGTAAGGTTTTAGCACAGTTTTTAGTTTAGCATTGTTTTACTTTGCAAAACGCAATCAGTCATAAGTTTGCTTCGCTAAACCTGCGACAATATTATTTTATTTTGCAATAAAAAAAACTTGGAACAGTGATGCAAACAAAGCGTTAATCCTTGCCTACGACACATAGGCAAGTATTTGTTTTTATAGTAACTATCAGACTACTGTACAATTTGTTATTTGATATTTTTTATTTTCAACGTTGCGGGTGGTCGAAGACCTTGACAAGCGTTGAAAATAAAAAATAATCCGCTTATTTTTCTTTTTTTGTACGCTTGTCAAGGTTTGCAACCACCCGCAACGTACAAAAAAAGAAAAATAGTTTTATATCTTTTTCGCTTTTTAGTAATTTTAGAGGCTTAAATTGAAACTGTACAGTGGTCTGAGTAACTATTTAGCCCCCAGCCCCAAAGGGGATTTTTTGTGTAAGTTTGCATTTAAACTTGCCTACCAAAACACTAAAATAGGCGAAAATTGGAGATAATTCTCCCCTTTGGGGTAGGGGGCTAAATATTATATTTGTAATTAAAACACATAAGAAAGCCCCAAAGAAAGCACACGAGAGGCTATACTCTTTCTGACTAATTGGGTTATTATCCCTATTTCACTATCAAAAGGTGCGATAGGGATTTCTATTCCCGTCCCCAAGATAGTACATAAATTACCCGTAATAGGTTCCCTGTAAGCGATTTCATATACCAATGACTGCCAAGCAAATTTATCTGTAGATCCTTTTTTGGATAATACACTTAGGGAAGGGTTACTGGGGTAAGATGCCTTGGTAGTTGTGATAACATTATACTTCGCCTCAGTGTGTGTGATACCGAACCTATGCTTAAATCCAACTGGTGCAAGACTCCAATCTTTTTTATTGTATATTTCGTAAAAAACACCGAATTGTAATATACTTATTTTCTCTTGTGTATTCTTACCCTCACTATCGCTGACATACTGCTGTTTTGTACCAGTCATTCGTGCTTGCAAAACTATTGTATTGTTTCGCGTTATTACACGTGTATAGTCCGCAGTTGCATAGGCACCAACAGGCTCAGAGTACCAGAATAATGGCTGGGAGCTTATAGTTAGTGCATTTTTTTTTCCTTTATAGCCTGAAACTTGTGCTTTCAGAGGAAGGCAAACCAAAGAAAGCATTAAAAATACAGTGAAATTTTTCATTTTTTACCTTTTATTTGTTTAAGCGTATCGTATAAATGCATATCAATCAACCATTTTTTGGCGGATATATTGAACCAATGCTCTTTGATAATTTCATTTTTACCTGTTTTCACATTGTATAAAATAGCCAACATGAGTGTACCCTTGATGTGTTTGGCAGATACCATAGCTATCCAAAGGCAATAGTCTGTACCATATTTTTGCACAATGTTCTCAACCTCTTGTTGTTTATATCCCCAAATAGGCATTTCTTTGGCAGCGTTTTGTTCTTTGAACCACTCATTGAGTACAGTAGCATCATTCATTTTTTCACTATCAACTTCTTTTATTTCATTTTTAGTAATGATAGATGTATTCAGTTGTATTTTCTCTGTGTATTTTTTGATTTGGTTATTTAGTCTATTTTGCATTTTTTCGGAAGCAAGATAGTCTATAGAAGAAGCATAATTTCTTGCATCTACTACCAAAAATACAGATGAAACGCACACTATTTTGTCTATGCCTAAATTTGCACCATTTTTTAGCCTTTGTTTTTTCTTTTTCTTTATTTTATTCTTCTCTATATTACTGATATTCGTAATTTTTTTACGCTCGCCCATCATTTTAGTAAATAATTTTTCAAAGCTATTGTCAGCTTTGAGTGCAGTCAGGGCATTAGGATACCAAGAAGTTTTTATGTATTGCTCCAATTCAGACATATTTTCTACTCCTTCAGTAAGTTCCCAAACCAAATCAGTATATAATTTATCTATTTCAGTATCTTTTGGGTATTTTTTACGCATTTCTTGTGTATGCAAAATAGCCAATATGGGAAGGTCTTTTTTATTTATAGTGCTAAAAAAGTGATATATTTGATGTAGTTCACCTTGCATCAATTTTGCATCTGTTTTAGAAATAAGGTTGTTATCTTGTTGTTGAGTATATTTAGTCAATCCATAGAGTGCCTTTATTTTTGATTTATCAAGATAAATACTTTCTTGATTATCTTTAGAGAGCAAAAATACATTGTAAAGCACTTCCATAAAGTCTTGATTATGCAACCCAATAGCAGGAAGTTCAAAACGTGCTACTTTTTTTAACTTTTCAAAAGCACTATTAGAAATTAAAAAATCTTGCTTACCAGCATTATCATTTTTAGCCATGAGTTCGTATATGGCTTTTTTTCGTTTGCCAAGATTTGGATGAGTATATTTATCGTCTTCTACATCATCATCTTGCCCTTTTACTGGATTAACAATAGCTGGAAATAATGTATCGGGAATAGTCATACCATTTGTTTCTAAAAACTTTTTTTCAAATTTGATTTCATCAAAAGGCAAATTGGCATATTTAAGGATTTCAAATACTTGTATAGCACTTTCTAATATGTAGGTCGTATTGGCAAATAGCCTAAATCCTTCAGTATCTGCTTCAAGTTCGTTTTCCCTTGAATGGGCATGCTTTCTAAATTGTTTCATATCAAGTTTATCTTGTTTGAAATCTTCTATACTGGATTCACGATTTTTTTTATCCATCGTGACAGACTTTATAAATAAGTCCAAAGAATGTTGTTTTTCAATGTGGGAAATTTCATGAGCCAACACAAAGGCAAGTTGCGCCTCCGTGTCTAACTGTGCGAGTAGCCCTAAACTTACTAATATGCAACCATTGTTGGTAGCAACCGCATTGACGGCTGAAGAGCGTAAAATATAGACCCGAATTTTTTTAGCCACATCAGGTTTATTTTTTAGTAAGAGATTTACAATGCTTTGCATATAGGCGGTGTGTTCTGTATCAGTCAGAACCGCACCTGAGCGCATAAGTTCCCCGATAGCAAAAGTTGTCTTGAGATAAAAATCTTTTTTTTCCGCTTTATTTTCTGTGCCTTTTTTTGCCAAAGCCTTTATAGCATTGTTATATTGTACTGATGAAGGAATGGTAAAATCATTAGAGAGTTTTCCTGTATTCCTTAGAGGTTTGTAATCATTGAAATCTTGTGCATGAGTAAACGTTGTGATACAAGATATACAAAAGATGAGCAGTATTTTGGTCATGGTTATTTTTTTATAGTAAATGTATTACCATCTTTAGTAAAAGTAAATAATTTTGTGGTAGCATAAGAGGTATTGCTAAGTTGGTTTGTATATTCTTGAGTAAAACCATCTTTGATACCTATTATCTGTGAAATCATATCCACATAGAAGCTACAGCTTCCAACGGTTATCTCAAGTCGGTATTCCCCATTGATAAACTTGGGATCTGTATTGCGCACCTCCATCCTGGCTTCCATATTGTTTAATTGCCCAAATGAACCGCTTGTGGGAGAGCCTGTCCCTGTAGATACAACAATGTTATCTGGTACCCTTATCAGCTTGATGACGGTTTCTGTGCATACTCCCCCCATTTTACAATAAATTTTTATAC
>JAAFJK010000136.1 GCA_013298105.1 Cytophagales bacterium | reverse complement strand
TCTTGTGCAGTGTGGGTAGGCAAGTTTGTGTTTAGGCTGTCTTTTTCTTTGCCTGCACGAATAGGCTCTGATAAATGTTCCTTGATAAATGTTTCTTGTGCAGTGTGGGTAGGCAAGTTATTTTTACTGAATTTTGAGGTTGTATTTTTAGCGGTTGAAGGATATAAAGCACTTGCCTGCCAGCCCGCCCAAAGCATCAGACACCCCAAAGACCACCACACCAAAAAGCGAAGATAGCCTTTTTTGCTTTTTACTGGAGGAATATGCGCTCGAAAACCCTCCCAAGCAGGTGCGGGAGCGTCCCAATCTTCAAATTTCTTGCGAAATTTACCTTCAAATTCTTCTTCTTCTTGAGCTGGCATAACAAGGTTATTTACGATTTACGATTTTTTGATTTACGATTTTGGATTAGACTTCTTGCGAAAGTGCTTTTAAATACCTCTTTTGAGGGAGGGAATTTATGCTTAATAGTAAATATACAGACTATAAGATTGAGAATTTACTTTTTATAATACTTTAATTATCAAATATTTACAAACGTAAATCACCCTAATGGCTATTCATCACACCAAACTTATCAGCCAATAGTTTTTGCAGGGCTTTTTTGGCTTTGGCATATTGATTTTTAGAGTTACTTTCGGTGGTTTGCATGAGGTCGGCTATTTCTTGGTGCGTATATCCTTCGATGGCGTATAGATTGAATACAAACTTGTAGCCTGCGGGGAGCAGTTGCACCAATTTTAGCAGTTCTTCGTGGCTGAGTTCATCTATGATTTTGGTATGGCTGTCGTCATATTCTGTTTCTATGTAGGCTTCGGGCAAAGCCGTATAACGTTTTAGGTGTTTGTGGTAGTGATTGATGGCTGTATTGATAACGATTTTTTTTATCCAAGCGTTCAATGTATCGGCTTGTTGTACGAGGTGAATATGCTCAAAAACTTTGATAAATGCCTCTTGGAATATATCTTGTGCTTCATCTTTGCTGGCACCATAGCGCATACAAATCCCCATCAAACGCCCTGCATATCTGTTATACAAGAGTTCTTGCGCTTTAGGTTGGCGAGATTTGCAAGCCACTATCAGTTCGGCATCAGTCATATTTTTGTCTTTAAACCCACAAGGTTTTGAAAGACCTTGTGGGTTTGTATGATTTCGTATATTGGATTGGGTTTAGTTCGTGATTTGGACTGTAATCGTGGCTGAATCACAGCTACCACTTGCACAAAGCTGATATACACACGATACTGTACCTGTAAAAGTGGGATTACCCGAAGGCAAGATATAAACAATTTGGTTATTCACAACCGCAAACTTACCTACACCTTGCGCTGGGTCGGCTTGTTGGGTTATTTGCAAACTTGCAAAATTTTGGGGACAATATGCATCATTTGACAAAGCCTGCAAAGTAACGCCATTGGGTGGTATTTGGGTGTTGGGGAAAATATAGCTGTCGTTGTTTGCATTCGTGGTAGTGCTACAGCCAATATTCAGACTTACAGTACCTTGTTTTACGCTACCATTTTGGTAGGTAAGTCTATACACGAAGCTGTCTGTGCCTACATAGCCTGCGGTGGGCGTGAACGTGATGCCTACGTATGGCGCAAATGCACTCAAAACGCCATGTGCAGGCTGGGTAATGATTTGAAAAGCAGGTATTTGAGGATTGATTGAGAGCGAATCCGTACAGAAAGAATCATTTGCAAAAATATTCAAAGTGCTTGAGCTTGCATTTTGTATTGTATAGCTATCGTTATTGACTACAAGCGGACAAAATACGGCTTGAGTTTGGATATTTACAGCTACTACCCCATAATAGGTCGTGGCAGGATTGCCATGTGTAATTTTATAGACGAATACATCGGGGTTCACTTGGCTTTGCGCACTTGGATTGAAGTTATACACCAACTTACCTGCCGACCTATATACAAAGCCACGCTCAGGTGCTACTGCGACTTGTAAAAGAGTAGTATCTGCTACACCTGCACAAAAATAGTCATTCGCCAATACATCTATCACTTTGCTCGAAACAGTACCGGGTACTACATTCAGCGTTACTACATCTGTTATCAACTGCACACAGCCTTGTTCAGAGTTTGGTGTAGGAAGCTGATTCACGATATTTACTTGTACTTGAAAGTCTTGACAGTCATTATTGACACAAACTTGGTAGCCAATATTTTCGGTAGCAGTCGTAACGTTTTGGGAAGGTGTATAAACCAACAAGCCATTACTTACGAATTTGGCAGTGCCATGCTGTAGATTGCCTTTGAGTACCAGTGCGCTTTGGCTTGTCAAAGTGTGGTTTTTTGACAAATCAATCGCTATAGGTGCTTTTGATTTAGTTTTGAACTCGGTAATGATGGCTTTGGGTGCGGGTGTAGGTTGTTCATCAACCGCTACGCGGTCGCAAGCCGTAAATATCCACAAGGATAAGAGAGAGAATAGCAGGGACTTTTTCATAAGAGATAAAAGGGTTTAAGTTGTCTTTCAAAAACCTATACCACGCTCCTGCAAAAAAGGTCACCTGCACTTAGAAATATTTTTCAATATTATCGGTGTTTGAAAAAAGAGTTGTCCGACATTTTTTTGTGAGCAAAGCGAACAATCGCGTGGTTCGCTCACAAATCATTGATTCATAACGAGTTCCTTCGCTTTTACAAAAACTTTTGGACAACCAAAAAGTTTTTTAACCCATAAAAAAATAATTTGGATAAAGCCTTATCACGAGTGCCGTACCATATAAAATCCCTGCCAACCCAAGCAAAGACCACACCCAGCCAATTTTGCCCCAAGGAATTTCGTAGTATTTTTCTAACAAATAAATCACAAAAAACGTACCGCCTATCCCACGAAGTAGCGGGATATTTTCGGTGTTGCCTATATAAAGTGCCAACACACCCGAAACTATCGTAAGCACTTGGAACATAAAATATCGGTTGTTGTATTTGCCCCCATAATAAAAATTTGAAGCTATCAACAAGCCCAGATAGTAGGCAAAACAACTGATAAAAGCCACGCCATAAGAGAAAGGCTCAATATAAGGTAGCCCCAGCAAGCCTTGCATCTTCAAGGTAATATATGCCACGAGCAAAATAAAAGCGGTAATAAGATTGGTAGTCAGTGTGTCTTCATTTTTAAAACCTATGAATATCATACTTGGATAGAAAAAAATGGAAAACCCCAACAAGCTATAGAATACAGCTACAGTCATAAAGCCAAGCAACGTACTTGGATATATGTATGCAAGGCTTCCCCAAAGTAGCAGGACAAGAATATGATAAAAATTGACCAATAATATTCGTTTAGTTGCGCTCTCCTCCATCTTTTCTATAATTTTATGCAGATAGGTTGTAAACGACAATGCGCCCACAAAACCCAAACAGCCCAACAATCCGACATACACCCTGATGTCGTGATGCACAAAGAAAGAGCCATAAATAGTCCCAAAACAAGCCAAATAAATCAAAATCTCGTACACAAAAAGCGGTATTTTGCGCAATATATTCAGTAGATATATTTGAAAAAGCCAGCCGATAGCCAGCACCAATAAGGTGGCGGAAAGAATGGTAATGACATTCACAAAGCTAAAAAAGCCTTTGATGCGTATGAATAAGCCCTTGCCTTCG
>JAAFJK010000773.1 GCA_013298105.1 Cytophagales bacterium | reverse complement strand
TTTCGGATTGACAACCGTAAACGGATTGGCAACCGAAAAAAATGTTTGTTTTTAGCTTAGGAACGAGTAAAAAATAAGGTGATAAAGATTTTGTACGATATTTTGGGTTTAGGTAAGGCGCAATAGAAGCGCAAAGCGGTGTTTTGTAATGATTATTGCAACGAAACATAAGCGCAAAAGATTAACAAAATTAGCAAGTTATTTTTTACTCGTTCCTTATTTTCGCTGTTTTTAGATGAGTGTCTAAAAGCAGAAAAGATGTGGGTAATCAGTAGGGTTTAAAACCCTATTGAGCAAAAAAGGCGTTTCTTAAATCTGAACTTGCTCAAAAAATGCTTCTCCACAAAGATTGTCAGACGACCATTTATTTTTGGTTATTTTTACAAAGTTACGCATAAAATAGAAACATTATTATGGTTTTCTTTTTTTCCTCTCCACAAAAAACAAATAAGAAACACTGACCAATAGTGCTATTTTTGTTCTGGGAAAAGCCCCAAAAGTCCATTTTCGGTAGCTTCACAAACGCCCCTTTCTGTTATCAAGCCTGTTATCAACCGTGCGGGTGTAACATCAAAACCATAATTGGAAGCAGGGCTGTTTTCGGGTGTCAGCAATACAGTTTGCATAGTGCCGTCTTGAGCTTTGCCCATGATGTATTTTACTTCGTTCTGAGAACGCTCCTCTATAGGGATTTCAGTAATGCCATCACGTATTGTCCAATCTAAGGTTGTAGAAGGCAATGCGCTATTTTATTGGCTACATCGCCTGTGCGCGTAGTGCGGTCTGTGCCTACTATGACCATATCCACCAAGCCATGTTGCATGAGGTGTCCGCCTGCATTATCCACAATCACTGTATGCGGTATGCCTGCTTGCGAAAGTTCCCAAGCTGTAAGGCTTGCGCCTTGATTGCGGGGGCGGGTTTCATCTACCCAAACGTGGACTTTGATGCCCAGCGCGTGGGCTTGATAGATGGGTGAGGTCGCTGTCCCCCACTCTATACAGCCTAAGCGTCCTGCGTTGCAATGTGTGAGGATATTGACTACTTCGCCTTTTTTACGTGCGTTGATAGCTTGCAAAATAGGCAATCCATGCGCACCTATCTGCCTACAAACTTCTACATCTTCTTCTACTATAGCATTAGCGGTTTGGTAGGCAAGGGCAGTTTTGGCAGGCAAGTCTTGTACTTCTGCGAGTGTAGCCTTCATGCGGTCTAATGCCCAAAAAAGGTTCACAGCTGTAGGGCGCGATTCGCGCAGGCGTGTGAAGGCAAGTTCGAGGACTTCGGTAGGCAAGTTGCTTTTCTCAGCTTCAAGACACGCCAAATATATGCCATACGAAGCGGTCGCCCCTATCAAGGGTGCGCCGCGCACTATCATCTCTTTGATAGCTACTTCTACTTCCTGCCAAGTAGCGAGGTCGCGTACTATGATTTCATGAGGCAAATATCGTTGGTCGAGTACTTGCACGATTTGGTGGTTATCAGGCTTAAGCCAAACGGTACGCTTCATAATGATTTACGAATGTAGATTTACGATTTTAGAATTACGAAAAAAATCGTAAATCTAAATTTTAATTTTCTTCTCTATTTTGCCCCTTTTCGCCAAGACTATGTTGGGCAATGTTGTTTTTTGTATAATTGTAAATTCTTCTAAGGCTCGTTTGTTATAGGCTTTCCAACCACCACGAAAATCACGACTTGACACTTGCATATAATCTGCCATTTTTTGAGAATTAAGTTCTGTCAGAAGAAACTCAAAATCTCCCTTGTATTTGATACAATAACCTGAATAAAAAGTGCATTCTTCGTTTTCAAATAACACAAAATTAGGTTTGTTATTCATGGGCGAAAATAGAATTTTCTTTCCAAAACTCGTATCCAAACCTTGACTTCTTCCAAAAGCATACCAAGCAACCGAATTGATTTTTCCATTGTCTCTTTTATCTAACTCATCTTTAATAGAAAATAAATAACTGTACGCCAATGGAAAATCAGTTTTTAGTTTTTCTTCTGCCATAATTTTGTGTTTTTCGTTTATTTTTTGGTATGGAAATAAAATATATTCGGTTATTTCGTCTGTACTATTTTTAAGTTTTGAGGCTTTTACAATAGGTTTTAGAATTGCTTTTTCTAATTTTACCAAACCTTTTAGTCTTGTGTCTGCTAACATAAAATCAGGTTCATTTTCTATTTCCTTTGCCTTAAAAATATAACCTTTGTCGCATAATGTCATGATACCCACGTGAATATTGCAAATGTCTTTTAGTTTTATACCTGTTCTATTGATTATATTTTCTAAAGATAATTGCCAGATTTTTTGGTTTTGAATTTCAGAAAAACCCATTGTTCTTTTTTCAAAAGTTGTTTGTGTATTTGCTTGTTCAAAAACAAGTTCATTTTTTACTTCTTTTCCAAAAATGGTAATTGCACTGTATGTTGTGGCATTTTCAAAAAGTTGTATATCTCCATAATTCGTAATTTTGATAATACTTTGTTTTTGTGCGAAATAAGCTCGCATAATTTTGGCGGTTTCGCTATAAAAAAATGTGTTTGGCGTTATCAAAGCACAAATGCCATTTTTTGCTAATAAGAAGTCGGAAAGTTCATAAAAAGCGATATAAGTGTCTGTAGAGCCATTTTTACAAAATTTATAAAAACTTTGTATGTATATTCTTTCTTCTTCTGCCAAATGTTGTATGCGTATATAAGGGGGATTACCTACAATAAAATCAAATTTTTGTGAATTGTCTTGTATTTTTTCTAAAGAATTTGTTACATATATATTCCAATTTACTTCAATATCAAGGGATTTTATGCGTTCGTTTAAGTTTTCAATGCAAAATTGAATGGCTTGGGTATCAATATCCCAGCCATAAATTTTTTCTAAATTTTCTTGTAACTTTTCTTTTGGTGAAAGTTCAATAATTTTTTCAGCCACTACAACCAAAAAACGCCCATCTCCACAAGAAGGGTCTAAAATTGATTTTCCTAAAATATTGGAATTATCAAAACCAATATCAGACAATATTTTTTCTACCACAAAACGAGGTGTATAAACTTGTCCCAAAAGTTTTTGGTTATCATAATCCTTTGTCAATGAAGCCACTATTATATACTTATTAAATTGGTTCTTCTAAAATCGTGGGGAAATGCGTGTATCTGTACAGATTAATTGTCTTCTTTAGGTTTTGGGGTAGGTTTGGGCGTTTCTTTGTCATCTTTTTTAGGGGTTTTCTTTTTTTCTTCTTCTTCTTTTTCTTTGCGGTCTTTATTCCATTGGTTGTAGTGTTTTTTCATATCTTTAGCGGTTCGATGATTATTGCTACGCTCCATCGAATCTTTTTTGCGCTCGTATTCATACATTTCTTTTTCGTCCATGGGTTTGGCAGAAGGATTGCCTGCTATCCTGATGTCTATCACATCTCCAGCACGAAGTTTATTTTTTTCGCGGTCATCTCCCTTTCCAGCCCTCATTACGCCTACGTGCGTAGGTGGGTTTTGCCAAAGCACTGAACCAAGTGGTCTTCGACTTTTGTAATCATAGCTTTTGTGCAATGAAAGCTCATGTGCATTGGCGACTTCTTCAGCCTCTTCTTCAGATAGTCCAACCATGTTCGGAACATTGAACTCTGTTTCGCCTCTGCCATCTGCCACCAACATATCTATCTTTGAACCTACTACAGCATAATAGCCTTTTCGGACAAGGGTAGTGTCCATTTTTCGACCATTGACGTAGTATTCAATGATGACATCTTTACCCAAGTCAGGTTTATAAGTGATGCGCCCCATCTCAAGTCCTGCATTTTCTACAAGTCGTCTTGCATCATCTATCTGTTGTCCATCAAGGTCAGGGATTCTTGCTTTGGGAGGAGCTATAGGATTGATAGTGAGGACTATGCGTCTGCCTCTTTTGACTTTCTCGCCTGCTTCAGGGCTTTGTGAAAGGACTACACCCAGTTTGTGCTTGCGCGAATAGCTCGTATCGCCTACTATATAGCTCATGCCACGCTGATACAAAAAGTTCTCAGCCTCTTTCAGTGGCATCTCACGCAAATCAGGTACCGTTACGACTTGTCCATGGTCTGTAACAGAAGGTAAAAACGAAAACATAAACAGTACCGCAGTAATACATACGATAAATATTGCCAACAAAAGATGTAAAAACACATCTAACCAACTATGGGTAGTGATGACGAGGAGTTTATTTTGTAAGGACTTTAACATGATACAAAGGTTATTTATTGGGGAGTTTTTGTGTAAGTTTGCATTTAAACTTGCCTACCAAAACACTAAAATAGGCGAAAATTGGAGATAATTCTCCCCTTTGGGGCAGGGAGCTAAATAATTATTTATTTAGTTTATCAAAACATTCAAACAAAAATTCGAATGCTTCTATGTGTCTTTTGGCTTCGCCCAATGAGCTTCCCCAAGCATACAATCCATGTCCTGAAAGTAGAAAACCGTAAGTTTGTGGGTTTTGGGTGAGGTATGCTTTGATTTCTATGCTCAATGTGGCTATGGCTTGCGAATTTTCAAAAATAGGAATCCAAACTTTGGTAGCGTGTGTATTGATGCCGCGTATGGCTTTTAGGACTTCCAAGTTTTCTATAAAAAAGCCTTTTTGTGCTTCAAATTTGGCAGAAAGTACCGTAGAAAGTACCGAATGTGTATGCAAAATGGCTTGACAATCAACATATTGGTCATAGAGCATGGTATGCAAAAGCGTTTCGGCAGAGGGTTTAGTACCTGCATAATCGCTGGTTGCCTTGCCTGCCCTGTCTATGTGCATGAAGTCTTGTTCATTGAAAAATTGTTTGTCAATGCCTGACTTTGAGATGGTATAAATGGGTTCTTCTACTTCGGGCGTGCGAAAAGAGTAATTGGTACTTGTAGCAGGCGACCAGCCACGCTGATTGAAAAATCTGATAATGTCTGTAAGTTGTTGGCGAACTTTATACTCAGGAGCTGGGATAAACATGGGTAAAGGTACGAAGTTTGAAGTTTGAATCTAACCTATTCTTTTGCAAAGGTACTAAAACCTTGAAAAAAAACAGTTAAAATAGTTGAAAAGTTTTTCTAAGGAACGAGTAGGAAATAAGATGATAAAGATTTTGTGCCATATTTTGGGTTTAGGTGAGGCGCAATAGAAGCGCAAAGCCTTGTTTTGTAATGATTATTGCAACGAAACATAAGCGCAAAAGATTAACAAAATTA
>JAAFJK010000198.1 GCA_013298105.1 Cytophagales bacterium | reverse complement strand
AAAAACGCAGTTTCAATCGTGAAGGACAGGGCGAAAAGCGACCATTCAAACGCTCATTTAACAGCGAAGGACAAGGCGAAAAGCGCACCTTCAATCGTGAAGGACAAGGCGAAAAACGCAGTTTCAATCGTGAAGGACAGGGCGAAAAGCGACCTTTCAAACGCTCATTTAACAGCGAAGGACAAGGCGAAAAGCGCACCTTCAATCGTGAAGGACAGGGCGAAAAACGCACCTTCAATCGTGAAGGGCAAGGCGAAAAGCGTAGCTTTAACCTCAAACGCGACTTTGACAACCAAGAAGAACAAGGCGAAAAAAGACAAAAAAATCTTTTTACCAATCTCGAAGATGAGTTTGATGAAATCAGCGAACTCCCCACAGATACAGGAAAACGCAAAAGATTCCTTTCTTACAAAGACAAAAATCAAAATCAGAATACAGAATTTGAAAGCCAAACAGTAGCACAGCCTACTTTGGCTGAACAAGGACTTATCCGATTGAATAGATACATAGCCAATGCAGGTATTTGCTCAAGACGAGAAGCAGACGCGCTTATCTCCCATGGCAAAGTCAGTGTCAATGATACAGTAGTCAAAGAAATGGGCTACAGAGTAAAACAAAATGATGTCGTAAAATATGAGGGCAAAGTCATCAAAAGAGAGAAATTAGTCTATCTTTTGCTGAACAAACCCAAAGATTATATCACAACGCTTGATGACCCTGAAGACCGAAAAACTGTCATGGATTTGGTATTCAATGCCTGCAATGAGCGCGTTTTTCCAGTGGGCAGATTAGATAGGGATACTACAGGGCTATTGCTACTTACGAATGATGGCGACCTTGCACAAAAACTTTCGCACCCTTCTTTTGAAGTAAAAAAAATCTATCAAGTAGAACTTGACAGACGCATCACAGACGAAGATTTTAGTAAACTCTTTGAAGGCATTTTGCTCGAAGATGGCTGGGCAAAAGTGAATACTGCCCAAATACTGAATGACGAAGGCAATATGATAGGTGTAGAGATACATTTGGGCAGAAACCGCATCATCAGGCGTATGTTTGAGGCATTGGGTTATGAAATCCAAAAACTCGACCGCACCATGTATGCAGGACTTACCAAAAAAGACCTTTCGCGCGGACAATGGCGTATGCTCTCAGAGGTTGAACTCCGAAATTTGAAATATTTTTAAGCTACTAAAAAACCTGTAAAATCTTATTTGATTTTACAGGTTTTTAATTTTAGGAAAACAGATAGTATATTTTGCCACTTTCTTCTACATTGTCGAGATTGATTTGGCATACGCCTTTTTGATGCAAATGCTCTAAGCGTTCTTTTGCCTGTTCGCGCGTGAGCGTAGTTTGTTGTGAAAGTTGTTCTACAGTTAGTTTATTCTCCAAGCGTTGTGCAAGGCGCACAATCATCTCATCTGTAAGCTCAAACTTTTGTTTAGGTTTTTGGCTTACATCTGCACCCATGATTTGTCCCTGTTTTTGGTTGTAGATTTGGCTACCAAAAAAAGTAACGGCTACTCCCAGAATCATCTGAAATGGTTCTCCAAGACCGTTAAAGGTGGCAAGTACACCACCTATTATCATGATAAGTCCTAAATATTTCATATTGTTTGAGTATTAGCCCTCCTGCCCCAAAGGAGAGTATTTAAAATAGGTCTGCCCTTTGGGGCAAGGGCGTTGATTTAATTTTTTAGTCCTTCTAAAGCACTTGCATCATTGGGACGTAACAGTAAGGCTTTTTCAAACAAACCACGCGCTTGTTCGCGCTTGCCTACCATTTGGTACGTCCAACCCGCCAATATAACTATGTCATAATCAAATGGATATACATTCAGCGCGTTATCAATGTACGTTTTGGCAGTTGTAAAATCCTTGCGATTGTAGTATATAGAAGCCATGCGATAGTTTACGGTAGCGTTGTATTTTTCTACTGCCAATATTTCTTTATAGACTACTATTACCTCGTCCCATTTGCCCAAAGCCGAGAGTGGATAGACGTATCCTAAGCGAGCTTCTATGCTCATTTTCATCAAATCACAAGCGGACTTGTAATACTTGACAGATTCTGCATAGTTTTGGGCTGAATAATACAACCAGCCAAGCCGTAAATTAGTTTCATAACTATCTGATTTGTGTACGGCTTTCATGTCTTCGATGGCTTTTGCCAGATTGCCTGCATATTCGTAGGTATAGCTTGAGGCAAACGCCTTTTGCATGGGCGTATTTTGGCTGTATGCTACAGAGGCACAAAACAAAAAAATAAAAGAAAAAAGGGTTTTCATCGAAAATAGTTTTTTTAAATTTTTATGAAAATGGCAAGATAACTTCGGTTCTCTGACATTTTTTGTGGTAGTTTTTTTTGCTCAATAGTATAGCGTTTAAAACCATACTGATTACCCATATCTTTTCTGCTTTTAGGTGTTCATCTAAAAACAGTAAAATAAGTAAGGCTTCAAAAATAAATGGAATGATTATATTTGATACTGTATTTCCTTTAGAAACGCCTTTTTTGCTCAATAGAATAGGGTTTTAAACCCTATCCTATTGAGCAAAAAAGGCGTTTCTTAAACCATAGACCTGCTCAAAAAATGTTTTTCCACAAAAATTGTCAGACAACCAACTTTTTGAAGGTTGTGGTTCTATCATTCTTTTACGATTTTTTTATAGACAATGTACTTACCTACCTGTAGCGCAAATATATAGATTCCTTTTGACAAATCTTTCAAAGAACAAGAAAAATCTTTTGTGGGCAGAGCAGGCAAGAGTGTTTGAAGCGTTTTGCCACGCAAATCTATGATTTGGACACTTTGAATAGGCAAGTTAGCCTCTGATTTTATCATAACCCTATCTTGAGTAGGGTTCGGATATACTTGTATTTGGGAGGCAAGGGTGGGATTTTCTATGGCAGTAGGTTCGTCATTTTCTATATTTACGGTGTGGACTTTATTCGTGCCAAGTACCATGCCGCCGCCTACAGGATTTTGTAAAAGTAGTTCTACTATTTCTGTTTCCTCAAGCGTATTATCTCCTGTAATGGTAAGGCTTACACTTCGGGTAGTAACGGTAGGTGAGAAATTGAGCGTAAGAGGCGTGAATTGATAATCTGTACCGTTGGTAGCAGTCGTATTTGTACCCAAATTTACTTG
>JAAFJK010000397.1:4005-5952 GCA_013298105.1 Cytophagales bacterium | reverse complement strand
TGCGGGTAGGCAAGGTAAATATGAAGGCGGGCAACTACAGCATTTTAGTACAGGCGAGGGGCGTGTGCGTGTGCCGAGTACATCAGGCAATGCAGACTATGTGTATGAATACCACTACAAAGACCACTTAGCCCTGTTGTCCTTAGTTTGCAACTAAGGACTTCAAATAGAAGCACGTTTGTAACGTGCCTGTTGCGATAGCAACAGAATGCCGAACTAAACCGTACTAAAATCAACACAAAAGGCAAAAATATGCTTTTTGTGTTGGGTTTTGGTGTGTGCGGGTAGGAAAGTTAGAAAAATTTACAAAACGTAAACTAATTCAAAAAATGTGAATTATAAAAGAAGCCCCGCTTTTCAGCAAGGCTTTTTCCTTATATACCACTCAATCCATTGCGAACTCTACCCAGCGTCAGCATCAAATAATGTTCATGCGTAACCTGCGTATTTTTGTGTCCAAGCATCTCAGCCACTTTCTTGTCATCAAGCCCATAATGTTCCCAACACATCATCGCAAAAGTACGCCTACAGTCGTGTGTCGTGAAAACCCCACTCTTATCGCCTATTTCCGCTTCTGCCAGTAGTGCCTTGATATACACATTGTACCTGCCATTACTCAGGCGTGGCAATTTCTTGAAGTCCCGATCATATTTGGCTATCAGTTCCCCAAGTACAGGAAATTTCCACACAGGCACAAAAAAAGCAGTGCCAGTCTTTCCGCGCTCGCCTATCAGCCAGTCCCCATCAGATTCTTTCACAAGCTCATCACTCAGCTCATAATAATCCTTGTACGAAAGCCCCGAATACATCATAAAAAGCGCAATGTCTTTTGTCTTTTTCATAGAATTATTCACAGGCTGATAAGCCACCAACTTTTGCACCTCTGCGTGTGTCAGATACATAAAGTCCTCAAGTGTAGGCTTTCGTTTAGCCATCGTCAGTCCAGACCAAGGGTCTCTATCCAAGTTCCCCTCATCAAAGCCCCACTTCACAGTCCTATGCAAGTAGCCCATGATGCGCCGCACATAGTTCCACTTGAGCTGTTCACCTTTTTGATTTTTACGAGTAAGGAAATAAGATTTTGCTATCTGATACCAGCTACGCTCGATTTCGTCCAAATAGCAGTCCTTTCGCTTCAAAAACTCTAAAAAATGAACCAAATGCGCCCTGTGCTTGCCCCATTCCACAAAGCTCGTATCTTTGAGTTCCTTTGACTTGATTTTCAGTTCCACCAAGAACCCGAAGCTATCAAAGGTATCGAGCCAACTTACAGGAGCTTTTGCGGTCTTGGTATATGCCGCATAAATCATCTTAGAAGTATAAGCAGTCCCAGACCGATCCATATCCCGCCAAATCTCAGTCAAATCCGCTTTGATACGCGCCAGTTCCTGATTGACTACTGTAGCATTCTTGCCCACTGCTTTTTTCTTTACCTTATCCCATTTAGAAACAAGGTTCGTGCTAAAGTTCACACGTTTGGACTTTACTGTAATTCTACAGTAAATTGGATTCAAACCATCAGCCCCGCGATCAAGGCGAGGGCGAAATGTAACATTCATTTTACTATTCTCATAACTTAAGGGTGTTTTTACTGGAGACCTCCTTTATTTTACTGGAGACCCTTTTGGAAACCTTTTTTATACCACGCCTACAAAGCATACAGGGGAATAAAAAAGTAAAAACCGCATCTACAATACGTAAATGCGGTTTTTACAAAGCTACAATAACTTTTTAATTAAAGTTGTGGAGACGGAGGGATTCGAAATAAATCACATAAAAAACTAATAATCAGCCACTTACAACTATAAAAGTTGAATAGGGCAAGCAAAAGGGACAGCAAAATACGCTGTTACCCTTGGCTATTTTGCCTGCCCGAGTGCTTTGACAAATTCGATATCGTTTCCAAAAGCTGGTTTTCACGCTCCACCAGTTGCATCTCTCGTTTAC
>JAAFJK010000397.1:1313-3995 GCA_013298105.1 Cytophagales bacterium | reverse complement strand
GGGGAATAAAAAAGTAAAAACCGCATCTACAATACGTAAATGCGGTTTTTACAAAGCTACAATAACTTTTTAATTAAAGTTGTGGAGACGGAGGGATTCGAACCCTCGTCCAGACAAGGCAAACATAGTGCCTTCTACACGCTTAGTTATTCTTTGGTTGTCGGATTATGGCGTGTGAACAACAACGTACCATAACCGTAGCCGCGTGTGGTTTCAGACAAAATTCGAAGCACATTTTTGCCCTATTCTCGTGTTACGACACCGCGATTGCTACCCCACAAGAAAGAAAGTAGCCGCGATGTTGGCAAGTTAGTCCACTACTCCGAGTGAGCCTAACTCAATACGTAATCCCCTAAGAGATTAAGCAGCCAATGCGAAGTTATTTTCGCCTATTATGGTTTGAAAGCATTGATTGCGGAAGTCTCTTTCAGCTCCCGACGTGCTTATACACTTGCCTACTCATGCTGTCAAGTCCAGTCGTCCCCAGTATTTATGTTATTGAACGACAAAATTAGATAAAAAGTTTCACAAATCCAAAAAATTGCCCAAAATTTGTAGTTAAATATAAAAACAATCTATTATGCAAGACTTTTATAGGCTTTTCATGCTCAATCCACAGCCGATGCTGATATATTATCCCCAAAAAAATAGGATAGGTGTCATCAACGAAGCTGTACAGAAAATATATCAATATACTGAAAATGAATTATTGAATATGGACTTGCTTGATTTGGAAGCTGATATTCCGCAAAATACCATGACTTTTCACACTCAAGCCTACGAATCTTTGCATCAATGTAAAGATGGAACGCTTATCCATGTAGAAGTTTCGGTACAAGATTTCATTTTTCAAGGCGAAAACACACAACTAATCTTGATAAGAGATGTTACAGCTTATAAAAAACAAGAAGAGGAACTATTACTTGCCAAAAAAAGGGCAGAGGAGGCAAGCCAAGCCAAAGAACTTTTTTTAGCAAGTGTAAGCCATGAGATAAGAACACCCTTGAATGCTATCATGGGTATGGGTTATCTGTTGGCAAAAACAGAGCTAAACCCTATACAAAAAAATTACAACGACACGATTCGTGTTTCTGCTGAAAATCTGTTGGCTATCATCAATGATATTTTGGATATGTCCAAAATATCGGCAGGCAAGATGAGTATAGAAACTGTAGGGTTCAAATTACAAGACTTGATAAGAAATCTTTGTAACTCTATACGCTATCGGGCTGAAGAAAAAGGCATAGGGCTTTTCACTGAAATAGATAGACGCATAGCCCCTATTTTATTGAGCGACCCTCTGCGGTTGTATCAAATTCTGCTCAACCTTGTTACGAATGCCATCAAATTTACAGATAAAGGACAGGTAGAAATAGAATGTAACCTTGTAATAGCTACTCAAGCCACGAATATCATACAGTTTCGAGTCATTGATTCAGGGAAAGGCATAGATGCTGAGAAATTGGAAAAAATTTTTGAGGCTTTTAGTCAAGAAGATGATTCTATCTCACGTGAGTATGGTGGGACAGGACTGGGACTTTCTATCTCCAAAAACTTAGTCAATCTTTTTGGTGGAAAGCTCGAAGTACAAAGCAAAAAAAGTACAGGTACGGCTTTTACCTTTACCATTGAGCTGGGTATAGGCGAGGAAGAGGATATCCCGCAAAAAGAACAAGAAATAGGCAGAGTGCAACTACAACAGGGACTTGAAGGTCTAAAATTACTGCTGGTAGAAGACCACGACATCAATATATTCGTGGCTACTTCTATTTTGGCACAATGGAACATCAAGCCCGACCTTGCCCACAATGGCAAAGAAGCTATCAAAGCACTCAAACAGCAAAAATATGACGTAGTTTTGATGGATATTCAAATGCCTGTGATGGGAGGAATAGAAGCTACCAAAATCATACGCAAAGACCTTAAACTTGATGTACCGATAGTTGCCCTTACTGCCAATGCCATCAAGACAGATGTAGAAAAATATTTGGCAGTGGGTATGAATGACTATATCTCGAAGCCTTTTGAACCTGCCCTTTTGCTTAAAACTATCCTGAAAGTAACTAATTTTAATCTTGATATGGAAAAAATGTATGACTTACCCAAACTACGCACAATGTTTCATGACAACGAAGCTACTGTAAGAAAAATGCTTGAGCTTTTTGTCCAAAATACGCCTGCTTTGTTGCAAGAACTCCACACAGCACACCAAAACCAAAACTACAACAAGGTAAAAGACATGGCACACAAAATTAAGTCGTCTATCAAAATATTGGGAGCGGAAGACTTGGGGATTGACTATGAGCATATAGAAGACCTTGCCTACCCTACACTCGAAAATCTTGAGAACTTAGCCCAACTCGTCCATAAAGCCATCGAGCAGACTCAAACACTTATCCAAGAAATACAAACAGATTTGCGTTAGGAACGAGTAAAAAATAAGATAGGCAGGTTTTTGTACGATATTTTGCGTTTAGACAAGGCGCAATAGAAGCGCGCAAACAGTGAGATAGTGTTTTGTAATGAATATTGCAACGAAGTATAAGCGTAAATGTCGAAGTTATTTTGGTTGTCTGACATTTTTTGTGGAGAAGCATTTTTTGAGCAAGTTAGTAATTTAAGAAACGCCTTTTTTGCTCAATAGGATAGGGTTTAAAACCCTATCCTATTGAGCAAAAAAAA
>JAAFJK010000397.1:0-1303 GCA_013298105.1 Cytophagales bacterium | reverse complement strand
ATAGGCAGGTTTTTGTACAATATTTTGCGTTTAGACAAGGCGCAATAGAAGCGCGAAAACAGTAAGATAGTGTTTTGTAATGAATATTGCAACGAAGTATAAGCGTAAAAGATAAGCAAAAATGTCTAAGTTATTTTTTACTCGTTCCTTAGTACAAAAAAAGCCTTATACAATCGTATAAGGCTTTTTTTGAAAGAGGTCGCGAGCAGATTCGAACTGCTGTGGGAGCTTTTGCAGAGCTCTGCCTAGCCACTCGGCCACGCGACCTTTTTATATTGTTGCAAAGATAGTTTTTGTTTTTGAAAACACCAAATTTTTCAATATTTTTTTTGGGAGATTGTAGAAATTTATTTTCAAAGTCTGTTTTTCTTTCAACTACTTGCCTGCCCTTGCGCGGCTTGGGTAGGCAAGGTGTTTTACTTATAGTGTTCCAAAACTTGCACGATAGCCAAACAAAAAGCGATCATTTTCTCATCAACTACCTGTAAAACCTCACTTATCAGTTCCTCTATAGACAATTCTTCGTTGTAAATGTAGGCTTCTATAGCTATTTTGCGCCTCAAATTTAGTCTTGCACAATCCAAATTGAAAAATTTGATAGCTTCCTGCCCTTGTGCCGTTTTGCTTGAGATAGTACCATTTTCTTTGAAAATAAACAAGGTTTCAACTATTGCCTCCAAAGGGGAAGGAATATTGTTTAAACTTGGGTCTTCTTGCCCTTTGAAAGTATCACAATGTAAAATGCGTGGTTTTGCAGGCTCTTTTTGCCCCCCATTGCAAGAAACGAACAAATTAGTGTATTTAAAAGTGCCGTCTTTGTAGGTTTCTTTAGGCAAAAAATGTTCTATAGGCGCGTAAGAGCCTTCATTTTGGATAGCATCATGGCAATAGCAACAAAGATAAAGTTGCTCTGTTATCAAAGCTGTTCTTAGCAATGCTTTGTAATAGTCATTTTCAACCTCATCTTTGCTTGGATTGCTTGGTAGCAAATCCCAAATATCATTGCCTGAATGTCCTTCTGCGATAAGTTTATCTATAGTAGCTTTGTTGGCTAATTTCCAATCAATAAAGGCTTGTGGTTCAGGCTGTTTGTGGATTTGCTTCATTTTTGGTGGAAGTTTTCTTTCTACGAATAAGTATGTCAGCTTTCAAAAGTTCAGGTTCATCTGCACCTATTTCTTTTTCTAACCATGTACGTAAAGTTCGCGCTTCTTCAGTTTTATCCTCTCGAATGGCATCAAAATAAGCCTCTATTTTTTCTTGCACTTCTTTAGGACGATTTACATCTTGCATGATGGTTTCC
>JAAFJK010000700.1 GCA_013298105.1 Cytophagales bacterium | reverse complement strand
AAGTATAGCTACCATCTGTAGTGATGTCAGGTATATTGAAAATGCGCATAGAAATAAAAATCCCCAATGCCAGCGCACTGTACGCCAATCCGAGCCAAAGCGCGGAAAGATAAACGCTTTGTATGCTTTTTGTGGGGGCATTTTTGGGCAACTTGCCTGCCTCTATGCGCGTAAAAGAAGTGTCGCTTTTCAAGCCAAACGCCTTGCCTGCCTGTGTATTGAATAGTTTTTTGTATCGCTGTACTTTGGTAAGGGCAGGCAAGGTGCGGGGATTTTTTAAGACTTTACTTGCCTCCTTGCCTGCCTGATAGCCCCACGCATACATATCTGCCCCATAAGCGGCTACTGCTCCGCGCTTTACCAAGCCCGCTTCGCTCGTAAAGACAGGCACGCCCGCCTCTCCGCACGTCCGCGTGATGACTTCAAAAGAAGCAAAAACTACATTGTCAGGCAGTGCAAAAAAAGCATCTAATTTTTTTTGTAGCAGTGTTTGGACTACAAGCTGTGTTTCAGAAGAATTATTGACAGGGAGGCTCTCTATCGTGATGCCGAGCGTTTTGCTGTGTTCAGTGATGAGTTTGAGTGCTTCGGCAGACTGGGGTTCGGCTTCGTTGTAGATGATGCCAAGCCTACGCATTTTGGGCAATATTTGTTGGGTGTTTTCGATGGCAGTAAGTAAGTATGCCTGTGTTTCGAATACACCAAAAAGATTCGGAGGAGGATTGCCTTGTTTATCCAAAAGTCCCAAAAGATTGGGGTGGCTCGTAACCATCATACATACAGGCGTGGTGCGTGTTTTTTGGACAGCCGCAAGGGTAGCAAGGGTAGGGTTGGTAGCTATGAGTTGGACTTTTTGGGCAAGCATATAGTCCATGATTTGGGTAAGGGTAGGCATTTCGCCCTGCGCATTGCGGTAAATAACTTTGAGCGTGCCTTTTTTTTCGCTGTAGCCTTCAGAAGTAAGTGCATCAAAGAACCCCTGCCTTGCCTGCCCCAGCGTTTCGTCCTCAAAAGCATCTATGAATCCCAATACAGGCACGCGGGTAGGCAAGGACTCACAACTTGCCAAGAGCCAAAACGCTACACAAATGTAAAGAAAACGCTTCATGAGAGGTTTGAAGTAAGAGGTACGAAATTAAAATAAAAATGTGGTTCGTGAGGACACGAACCAAGTATTTTTTTCGGTTGGCAATCCGAAAAAAAGACCGCGAATTATACTATCAAAAGTCTGTAAAAGTAATGACAACCGCGAGCGGATTGCCAACCGAAAAAATAAAATTTGAGCGTACAAGTTTATGATGTACTTGTACGCTCATTTTGTTTAGGAAATAATTAGAAACAGAAAGAAAATAACATCATCTTTTAGCTTTGTTATTTTCATCTTTTTCCATTGCTCAATAGGATAGGGTTTTAAACCCTATCCTATTGAGCAATGGAAAAAGATGAATTTATTTAATTTTCGTTACTTAGAAATGTACATCTTAAATCGTACATCTTAAATCGTTTCTATTTGGCATAATTTACGGCTCTCATTTCTCTGATAACCGTAACTTTGATTTGTCCTGGATATTGCATATCGCGCTCTATTTTTTGAGAAATATCAAAAGAGAGTTGTCCTGCTTGTTGGTCTGTTACGTTGTCTGAATCTACAATTACCCTTAGCTCGCGTCCCGCTTGGATAGCGTAGCATTTATTCACACCTGTAAACGAAAGAGCCAATTCTTCCAAATCTTTCAAGCGTTTGATGTATGCTTCCATTACTTCGCGCCTTGCGCCTGGTCTTGCGCCCGATATGGCATCACAGGCTTGGATAAGTGGCGAGAGCAAAGAAGTCATTTCTATCTCGTCATGGTGCGCACCTATGGCGTTGCATACTTCGGGATTCTCTTTGTATTTTTGGGCAAGTTGCATACCCACTATAGCGTGTGGCAGTTCCAAGTCTTCGGGATAAACCTTGCCTATGTCGTGCAAAAGTCCCGCTCTTTTGGCAAGTTTTGCGTTTAGTCCAAGCTCGCCTGCCATAGTAGCACAAAGTTTAGCAACTTCGCGGGAGTGTTGGAGAAGGTTCTGCCCATAAGAGCTTCTGTATCTCATTCTGCCTACCATTTTGACAAGCTCTGGGTGCAATCCGTGTACGCCCAAGTCCATGACAGTGCGTTCGCCTATTTCTACTATTTCGTCTTCTATATTTTTGGTGGTTTTGCCTACTATTTCCTCAATACGTGCAGGGTGAATACGTCCGTCTTGCACAAGTCTTTGGAGAGAGAGGCGGGCTATTTCGCGCCTTACAGGGTCAAAGCCCGATATGATAATGGCTTCTGGGGTATCATCTACTATGATTTCTACGCCTGTGAGAGATTCG
>JAAFJK010000367.1 GCA_013298105.1 Cytophagales bacterium | reverse complement strand
TCAATGCTCAAGCCCTCAAGTGGCGCGACCTCGCCTATGCCTACTATTGCTGGGTTTTCAGCGTCAAAAAGGCGCAAAAACCATACTTTGCGTTCGCGCATCACGCCCCGTGAAGTGCCAGCCTCAAATTTGAACTGAAGCGTATAAGGTTCGTAGGTAAGTTGGAGGTTCATGGTAAAAGGGTAAAAGTTCTCTCACTCTTAGGGCAAATTTAGTACAAATTTTTGGAATTACCAAGATGCGTTAATTTCACTCACGCGAAGCCAAGCTGTGTAAAAGCTCGATAACAGACGCTTACAGCGTGGCTAAATATTCTCAAGTTATTTTTTACCCATTTCTTAGCAAAAAAACACCGCAACAAATTATGCTTGATAAATGAAAAAAAAGTCATATCTTTGTCAAATACTTTTGAATATGGCAAAGACAAAAACCACGCATTTCTGCCAAAGTTGTGGCTACCAATCCCCTAAATGGATGGGCAAATGTCCCTCGTGTGCTGAATGGAACACTTTTGTAGAAGAAGTTATCCAAAAAGAAAACCCCGACAAAAAAGGCGAGTGGCGCACTACGTCCTCCCAAAAAATAGCCCCAAAACCGCGCTTGCTCCAAGAAATCAACCCGCTCGAGCAACCGCGTATCGTTACGCCTGACAAGGAACTCAACCGCGTGCTGGGTGGTGGGATAGTACCTGGTTCATTGATATTGATAGGAGGGGAGCCTGGTATTGGCAAATCTACTTTGTTACTACAGATTGCGCTGCAGTTGGATAATTTGAAAATTTTGTATGTATCGGGAGAGGAAAGTGAGCAACAAATCAAGATGCGTGCAGACCGCATAGGGCTACAACACGACAACTGCTATCTCATGACTGAAACCTCTACCCAAAATATCTTCAAACAAGTCGAGGCTTTTGAACCAAAAATATTGATAGTGGATTCTATTCAAACGCTTCAATCTTCTTTCATAGAGTCAGGTGCGGGCAGTGTATCTCAAGTAAAAGAATGTGCGGCAGAACTCATGAAGTTTGCCAAAGAGAGCAATACACCCGTTTTTTTGATAGGACACATTACCAAAGACGGTACACTCGCAGGACCTAAAGTGCTGGAACACATGGTTGATACAGTCTTGCAATTTGAAGGGGACAGACATTTGGTATATCGAATTTTGAGAGTTACCAAAAATCGATTTGGCTCTACTTCAGAGCTGGGGATTTATGAAATGCTTGGCGATGGCTTGCGCGAAGTAAGCAATCCTTCCGAGATTTTGATTTCGCAACGCGAAGAAGAAATCAGTGGCATTGCCATAGGTGCGACCATAGAAGGCAATCGCCCGCTACTTATCGAAACACAGTCGCTCGTGAGTGTATCAAGTTATGGCACACCCCAAAGAAGTACCACAGGCTATGATGCCAAACGCCTGAATATGCTACTCGCAGTATTAGAAAAACGTGGAGGGTATAGATTAGGAGCGCAAGATGTATTTTTGAATATCACAGGCGGTCTAAAGATAGAAGACCCTGCTATAGACTTGGCAGTTTGCGCGTCTATAGTTTCGTCTTATGAAGACATCGTAATTCCTACAGGCGTGTGCTTTGCAGGCGAGGTGGGGCTTGGCGGAGAGATTCGGGCAGTACACAAAATAGAGCAACGCATCTCAGAAGCTGAAAAATTGGGCTTTAAAAAAATATACGTATCTAAGTTTAGCTTCAAAAGCCTCTCCACACTTTCCTTCAAAATAGACATCAAACCTGTAGCAAAATTGGAAGAATTATTCAATGATTTGTTTGGTTCTTAGAAAGTTAGGTTGTCTAATAATTTTTGTGGAAGTGCCGAGTTTGTCCTTGTGAGCAAAGCGAACAACCTCGTGGTTCGCTCACAAACGCTTCGTTTTTCTCTCCACTAAAATTGTCAGAGAACCATTATTTTTTACTCGTAGTCAGTCTTTTTTATTTGTTCGCGGTTTTTTTTCGGATTGACAACCGCAAGCGGATTGCCAACCGAAAAAAAACGAACATTTAACTAAGATTGTTCGGATTGACAACCGCAAGCGGATTGCCAACCGAAAAAAAACGAACATTTAACTAAGACTGACCACTCGTTCCTAAACAGAGGATGCTTACAGCGTGGTTACGCGCGAGATTTTGAAGAACCATTTGTTTTGAGTTTTTCTTCTTAAACTTGCACTTTTTCAAGAAAAACGCTATCTTTGCTTTTTTAGGATATTTTGTTAGAAATATATGCAAGCCCTTGTATTACAAGAAGACTCGGCACATAAGTTAGCCCTGTTAGATGTACCCACCCCCACGCCACGCGAAGGCGAAGCCCTCATAGCTATACACTATGCCTCGCTGAACCACCGCGACCAGTGGTGCAGAGTAGGTATGTATCCCAATATTCGTTTTCCTTCCATTTTGGGTTCTGATGCGTGTGGCGAAGTAGTGGCAGTCGGTAGTTCTGCCGATAGCGCGTGGGTAGGCAAGGTGGTTATCCTGAATCCAAACGTGGGCTGGGGTAAACACCTTGCCTACCCAGACTATAACTATACCATCTTGGGAATGCCCACCGCAGGCACACTTGCCGAATATGTGTGCGTACCTGTAGATAGGCTCATAGACAAGCCCGCACACCTCACAGACGAAGAAGCGGCTACCATTCCTTTGGCGGGACTTACGGCGTATAGAGCCGTTTTTACCAAAGGAGAAACTCAAGCAGGCGCGAATGTACTCATCACAGGCATAGGCGGAGGCGTGGCACAGTTTGCGATGCTTTTTGCAAAAGCACAAGGGGCGCGTGTGTTTGTAACTTCAGGAGATGACGAAAAATTAACGAAAATAAAAGCACTTGGCGCAGATTTTACTGTAAATTACAAAACGCAAGGCTGGGAAAAACAGCTTCAAAAACAAGTTCCACTTGGTTTTGACGTTATCATAGACAGTGCGGGTGGAGAGGCTTTTGGTACTTTGGCAAAAATGCTCACTATGGGCGGAAATCTGGTAGTATATGGTACTACCGCAGGTACGCCATCGCCCTTGAATCTCCCGCGTTTGTTCTTTTCGCAGGCAAGTGTCAAAGGTAGCACGATGGGCAATGACGTAGAATTTGTAGAAATGGTAAACTTTATCAATACACATCAAATCAAACCCATTATCAGTTCAGTGCGTCCATTTGCGCAAGTAATTTCAGCCTTTGACGAGATGCATGAAGGCAAACAATTTGGTAAATTAGTCATCAAAATTAAATAAGCGCATCTTTTTCCCTTGCTCAATAGGATAGGGTTTAAAACCCTATCCTATTGAGCAAGGGAAAAAGATGCAAGTAACGAATCAAAAGATGAAATTATTTAATCTGTGTTCCTAATCATGACAATTGGTTTATTTTTTGGCTCTTTCAACCCTATCCATCATGGACATTTGATTATCGCCAATACTATCGTAAATTATACAGACTTGAAGCAGGTTTGGTTTGTAATCTCGCCACACAATCCTCTGAAAAAGCAAGAGTCGCTTTTGCACGAACACGACCGCTATGATATGGTAGACAAAGCCATTGCCGACAATCCCAAGCTCAAATCTTGTGATATTGAGTTTCATCTGCCCCGCCCAAGCTATACAGTAGATACGCTCGTGCATCTTTCTGAAAAGTACCCACAGCATCAGTTTGCGCTCATCATGGGAGGCGACAATCTGGCTACCTTGCAAAAATGGAAAAACTATGAACATATCTTGGCATACTATCCTATCTACGTCTATCCGCGCCCAAGTACGCCTTCTACAGAATTTGACACACACCCCAAAGTAACATTTGTAAAAGCACCGCTACTTGACATCTCGGCTACGTATATCCGCGAAGCTATCCAACAAAACAAATCCATTAAATATCTGTTACCTGAAGCAGTAGAACAACACATTTACCGTAAAAACTTTTATATTTAGAAATAGTAGGAATAAAGCACTTAGGAATGAAAATTAAATAACGTGACAATTTTACTCACGCAAGCCACGCTGTAAGCGTCTGTTGGTATTGCTTAACCGTGTAAAAGCTCGATAACAGACGCTTACAGCGTGGCTAAATATTCTCAAGTTATTTTTTACTCATTTCTTACAATCATACATCTTAATTCGTAAATCGTATATCTTTTCATGCAAAATCTTCACTTAGAAATAGAAAAAAGCATATTTTTCTCACCTTATATTGACTTCAATGCCACGACAGGCGTATGTGAAATGGCAGGCGAGTCGTTTTTGGAAGACCCTGTAGGGTTTTATGAAGTACCGATTCGTTGGTTAGAGTCCTTTGAGGGCGAAAAAATCATCTTTAAGTTCAAACTTACCTACTTCAATACCAGCTCCTCCAAGTGTATTCTGGGGATAGTTCGCGCCTTAAAACAAAAAAAAGCGGAAGGCAAGGAAGTCTATATCTCGTGGTATTATCCCCACGACAATTATGACTTGCTGGCAGAAGGCGAGGACTTCATGGCAGACGTAGAAATGCCGTTTACTTTTATTTCCTATCATTTAGAATAAAATAACTTGTTACTTATACATACTTTTTCGGATATACAACGTTAGATATTCATACACTTGACTGAATGAAGCATTTTTTATGCGCCAATTAAAGATAAATAAACTCATCACAAACCGCGAAAGCCAATCGCTTGATAAATATTTGCAGGAAATAGGCAAAATGCAACTCTTACATCCTGACGAAGAAGTGGAATTGGCGCGAAGGATACGCGAAGGCGATATGCAGGCACTCGAAAGACTTACCAAAGCCAATTTGCGCTTTGTGGTTTCGGTGGCAAAGCAATATCAAAATCAAGGGCTGGCACTTGGCGACCTCATCAATGAAGGTAACTTAGGGCTTATCAAAGCGGCACAAAGATTTGACGAAACGCGCGGCTTCAAATTCATCTCTTATGCAGTTTGGTGGATTCGGCAGTCTATTTTGCAGGCACTTGCAGAGCAGTCGCGCATTGTCCGCCTGCCTTTGAATAAAGTCAGTGCGTTGAATAAACTTTCGCGTACTTTTGCACAACTTGAGCAGGAATTTGAGCGCGAACCTTCTTCTGAGGAGTTGGCGGAGTTTTTGGATATTACGCAAAGCGAAGTAGTAGATACGATGCGCATATCGAGTAGGCATATCTCTGTAGATGCACCTATGGGCAATGCAGAAGATGGCGGTACTTTCCTCGAACTCATGGAAGATGACGGAAAACAAATTCCTGACAAGCCACTGATACACGACTCACTCAGGCACGAAATCCAAAAAGTCCTTTCTACCCTCACTACCCGCGAAGCACAAATCCTTGTCTTTTTCTATGGACTAAATGGCGAAATGCCCATCTCACTCGACGAAATAGGCGACAGGTTGGACTTGACACGCGAGCGCGTAAGACAACTCCGCGAAAAAGCCATTCGCAGACTTAGGCAGACTTCAAGAAGCGAAGCACTTAAAACTTTTTTGGGGTAAGTACATGAAAGAACTAAAAACAATAGACTTATTTGCAGGCATTGGCGGAATACGCTTGGGGTTTGAGGCTTTGGGTTGTAAAAATATATTTACTTCAGAATGGGACAAAGATGCTCAAGCAATGTATGAAGCAAATTTTGGAGAAAGACCCTTCGGAGATATTACACAAATCTTACCCAATGATATACCAGACCATGATATTTTGTTAGCAGGGTTTCCTTGTCAGCCATTTTCTATCATTGGTAATATGCATGGTTTTGCTGACACACGCGGGACATTGTTTTTTAATATAGAAGAAATTTTGCGTATAAAACAACCTTATGCCATACTTTTAGAAAATGTAAAGCAACTTCGCACACATGATGAGGGAAGAACTTTTCAAGTAATTTTGGACAAGCTAAAATCGTTGGGTTATTTTGTGCATCATACCATACTGAATACATTGGATTTTGGATTACCACAAAAAAGAGAGCGAACTGTTATTGTAGGTTTCAAAGAAAATATCCATTTTGCGTTTCCTAAACCAAGTAAAACTTATATTTCCCTTGCCGAAATATTAGAGCCAGATAATACAATAGATAAAAAATATTTTGCCTCCAAAGAAATTGCAACAAAACGTCTTGAGCGTCTTAAAACTGAACCTTTTTATCCTTCTGTTTGGCACGAAAATAAAGGCGGAAATATCTCTGTTTTGCCCTTTTCATGCGCTTTGAGGGCAGGAGGCTCGTATAATTATTTGTTGGTAAATGGTAAAAGGAGGCTAACAGAACGCGAACTATTGAGGTTGCAAGGATTTCCTGAAAACTTTATTATCAATGTTACTTATA
>JAAFJK010000251.1 GCA_013298105.1 Cytophagales bacterium | reverse complement strand
CATAACTAATTTGTGAAAGAGGCACGCGGATAACGCGGATTTTACAGATGACAACGGATTTTTTAATCTCTGAAATATAGAAAATCCGTCAAAATCCGCTTAATCTGCGTTATCCGCGTGCTAAAAGCGTACACAAAAACGTTACTAATCTTTAAAGTCGTTATCAAACTCAAAAAATGGGGTAGCTAAAAATAAAATCAAACCCATTTTTTTGAAATAGCAAGAATGGCATAAACAGGCAAAACGCATAGTTTTGCCTGTTTTTTTTGTATTTTTAAGTCCTTTCAAAAAAATATTTTGTTAATGTACGAAAAAAATCGTAGATAAATTTGGAAGTACGAAAAAAATCGTATAATATTGCAGGGTAAAAAGGAAAAGGGTTGAAGGGTTAAAAGGTAATTGTCCTTATTTTACTAATTTCCTAAAAAGTTCATTCATTCTTTTACCCTTCCACCTTTATACCCTCAATCCCAAAACCATATAACCCCTTAAAAAAATTATGATAAAACCCACTGAATCCGAGCTTGAAGTCCTGCAAATATTGTGGGAAACGGGCGGTAGCACAGTACGGTTTGTGAATGACAAACTGAACGAACACCGCGAAGTCGGCTATACGACTACCCTCAAAATCATGCAACTCATGCATGAGAAGGGGTTACTGCATCGTGATGACTCTGAGCGTAGCCATCTTTATACAGCGCAATACTCACGCGAAGTAGCCCAAAAAACGTTCTTAGACCGCCTTACCGAAACGGTATTTGGTGGCTCTGCTATGCGCCTCGTGATGCAGGCACTCGGCAATCGCAAAACAAGCACCTCAGAGCTTGACGAAATCAAAAAACTTATCGAACAAATAGAAAAAGAAAAAGGAGGTAATCAATGAACTTGAGCGACATTTTATCAGACCGCCTCGTGCAGGCTTTTGGTTGGACTATTTTGCACTCGCTTTGGCAAGGCGCAGTGATAGCTATTTTGCTTGGCTTAGTGATGATATTGATGCGTAGCTATTCCTCGAATGCACGTTATTTTGTATCTGTAAGTGCTTTGATGACTATATTTGTGCTGGGCATTGTAACGTTTGTGGCATACTATAGGAGTTATCAGCCCTTGCCTACCTCGCCCATTACTTTTGCCTTGCCTGCCCCCGCCTTGCCTACCGAGAGCGTAGAGCGCGTAGCAGAATCGAATACATGGCAGACGCTCTGGGCAAGTACCGAAAGTTATTTCAATACACACCTGCCCCTTGTGGTGAGTATATGGCTGATGGGAGTGCTGTTGCTTTTGGTGCGGTTCATAGGCGGTTATGCGTATTTGCAACGCCTCAGAAATTACCAAGTCATAGAAGTAAGCGCGTATTGGCAAGGTACGCTCGCCTTCCTTGCCTCCGAAATAGGCATCAAAGGCAAAGTACGCCTTTTAGAATCGGCACTTGCAGAAATGCCTATGGTGATAGGTTGGCTGAAGCCTGTGATTTTGTTGCCTATCGGTACGCTTGCAGGACTGAGCGTAGCGCAAGTAGAAAGTATTTTGGCGCATGAGTTGGCGCACTTAAAACGCAAGGATTATTTAGTCAATATTTTCCAAACACTTGTAGAGATTGTGTTATTTTACAATCCTTTTGTGTGGTGGGTTTCGGGCTACATACGCGAGGAGCGCGAAAACTGTTGTGATGACATTGCCGTAAACGTTACTGGAGATTCGCTTACTTTGATAAAAACACTCACGATTTTGGAAGAGTTGCGCCTTGCGAAGCCACAACTTGCGATGGGATTCGCGGGTAGGAAAAGAGGCGGGCTGCTGGGGCGTGTGCGCAGATTGCTTACGCGCAGACCAAAGGCTTCGGGCTTTTCAGAAGGTTTCTTATCTGCTATGGTATTGGTATTTTGCTTCAGCATCACGACCGTAAATGCTTATACGCCCTACAACTGGCAAAACCTCCGCGCGTTGGCAGGCAAGTCTTGGGAAAAAATACAGGCAGTAGCCAGTAGTTTCGTAGGCAAGGCAGGGAATATGGAAATCCTATCAGGCGAGCCTACACCTGCTGCTGCACCCGAAATTATCAGCCAGACACGCTTAAGTACTTTGGCACCTCTAAAACCTATTGGATTAGATGATACGATTCGTTTTGGAAAAGGCTATATGGGCATTACAGACCGCAAAGGCAACTTAGCTATTTTCAAAGATGGCAAAGAAATCCCAAAAGAGGAGTTTGCCAAACACCAAAGCGAGTTTTCAGTAGTCGAAACGCCGAAAAAAGCGTACAGCAATCCACACTATGTCTATACGCCATACAACGCAGAGGTATATGTTACACCGCCTTTGCCACCCTTGTCTGCTATGCCGCCTATGCCAGCTATTCCTGCTGTGCCACCTATACCGCCTTTTTATTTTTATGACAGCAAAAACCCTGATGTCATCATCATCAATGGCAAACGCCTCAAAAGAAAAGAGCGCAAAAAACTCAAAAAAGGCGAAACACAAGCCATAGAGCAAGATTGGGAGCGTTGGGGCGAGGAGGTAGGCAAGCGTTTTGAGAAATGGGGCGAGAAATGGGAAAAACAAGGCGAAGCGTGGGAAAAATGGGGCGAAGCATGGGGCAAATGGGGCGAGGAGTACGGCAAACGCATCAAATTAACTGAAAAAGACCAAGCCGAAATAGACGCTCAAGTCCAACGCCTTGCAGAAGAAAGCCTCAAACTTGACGAGCAAATGCGCAACCTGAAAGGCAAAGAGCGTGAAGCCTTGATGAAGGAGCGCGAGGCTTTACACAAACGTAGGCAAGAAATGCGCGAAAAAATCCAAGAAATGCACGAAGAAAGACGCGAAAAAGAACACAAAAAAATGTTTGAAGAAAACTTCAAGCCTCTGAAAGATGAAATGGTAAAAGATGGTCTTTCTGAACCTAATCCAACCTCTTGTAAGATAGAAGCAAACAAAAAAGGTATCAAAATCAATGGCAAAAAGCTCACACCTGAGCAAGAAGAAAAATACCGCAAGCTATTGAATAAAGCCTTTGATATGCCTGATGTATCTGGCAAAGACAATGAATGGACGTGGGAATGGAATGAAGACTAAAACAAAAAAACGCGGTCGTTAGACCGCGTTTTTTTATTTTTGCTTGTTACAATTTTACAAAAGGCTTGATAGCTTTTCCTTGTTTGGTTTGGACTTCGAGTAGGTACTTGCCTGCAGGGAGTGCCTTCCAATCAAAAGTTTGCTTTTCGCTTAGTTGTTTTATGTCCACATTCCAAAGCACCTTGCCTGCCAAATCCATGACGCGCAAGGTAGCTTCTTTGAAAACTGTACCTGCACTTACTTGGATAGTAGCGAATCGGTCTGTAGGGTTTGGATAGATAGTAAGGGCTTTGGCAATGGCGTTTTCTTCTGTGGCTGTACTGACATTTGTTTGAAAAATCCAAGTGCTGTTGCCTACTATGCCCGCATAGTTTGTATTGTTGGCATCTTTAAAAGCTGTATTGGCTATCTCTACATAGATTTGAGCACTCAATGGTAAAGGATTGGTGGGTATGATAGTAGCGGTATTGCCTGCAGTTGTTACTTGATTGCTCGTTGTGGGTATAGTTTCTATGATACTGTTATCACTTCCACGTTTTAGTACAATATTACCTGTGCCTTTAGAAACAGGTTTATTGAAAGTCATTTGCAAAGAACTACTTGCAGATACATTGGTGGCATTCAGGGCAGGCAAGAAAGTAGTAGTTACTATACTCCCCACATATCGTCCATCTAATGTGCTTGCACCTGTATTGTTGGGGTCAAGCCAATTGGAAAGTCTGGTAGCGGGTGTGCCATCTCCTGCCCAAGAGGTGCTTATTTTACCATACAAGTCGGGGTCGTCTTGTGCTGTTACAGGTGTACAGAAAGAAGAACCGCCTAAGAGTTGCCCTACGATACGTCCTTTGGAAGTGTTGCTAAAGAGAGGTGAGCCAGACGAGCCACCTTCTGTGATGCCATTGTTCCAAGTAACTTTCCAATAGTTGCCATTGGTGGTTGTATTGCCATTATCATCTGAACTCACAGGTGTACCTGTATCAAGCGAAAACTTTTTTACATCTCCTGATGGGTGATGAATAGAGAGTGTACCTGTAGCGGAAGCGGCGGTGGTTTTGTCCCAACCGTTAAAATAAGCGTTGTAAGAAGTAGGTATGGCTTGATTAAGTTGTAACAAATAAAAGTCTGAGTTAAAGGAATTAGCCTTTACCTGCGCTCCCGTCATGCTTTGGGGAGTTGGCTCAACATTGCTGGAGCAATTTGTGGCACTCATTTCATAGTTAAAATCAAAAGTCCACTGATTCAGCATGGCTGTGGTAACTCCTTCTGCACAATGGTCGGCTGTAAGCAAATAAGGAGTGTCATTCAGTGCGGTGTTGCCGATAAGCGAGCCACTGCAAAAAGCAGCCCCATCAGGTAGTACCAATATGATACGTACCACACCACGTTTTTCGTCTTGCCAAGTACTACCAAGAGGCGAACAATTTATATCTATAGTACAGAAAGCCGCTTCTCCAAAATCTGTCCCTGATACACGCTTGCCTGCCCCTTTGGGCTTTTCTAATCGTGTATTTTTGTAGGCTTGGTCTATGCGATTCAGCGAAAGTACAAGCTGTCCTTTCACTTCTTTGGGTTCATAATATTCAAGGATTACTTCGCGCCCACGTATGAGCGTGGTAGCAAAAACGCCTGAAGGCTGATTGCTCTCATGTGTAAATGCGCCCAAAATAATGGCTTTATCTGCCGTATAGACAAATAACTTGCCTCCCTGTGGTATATAAAATTTATCAAAACGCAAGCACATCCCCGTTACCTGTTCGGTTTGGGCTTGGAGCAGTACGCGCCATAGCCTGTCGCCTGTAGGCAAGGTCTGCCAAAGTCCCGTTTTTTCGGGTGTGATGTCTGCAAAAGTAGCTTTGGCAAAGCGGTTATTGGGCTTACTACGGTCTTCAGTGGCTATTTTCTCCACATCAAGTACAGGCAATAAAAAAGGAGTGAGGGCGACTTTCTCGAGGGCTGATTTTCGGAAGTTACTACCAAAAGAGGTGGGCGTGCCTCCATAGCTGATTTGGGCTTTTAGGTTATTTGCAAAGCAAATGAAGGCTAAAAACCACAAGATGATGTTTTTTTTCATGGCGTAAAGTATTTGTGGTGCAAAGTTACAAAAAATAGCTTTTTTAACAAATAAATCGTTTGCGCTTGAGTATTTATTTTTTTTTGAACAATTAAACCACACAAAACATTTAACACATGATTTGGAAAGTATAGGTTTTAGTGCTAACTTGCAAACATATTTTTATTTTGATATTTACATGAAAATTCCTCGTTTTATTGAGCAAGAGCGCAATGGCTTTTATACTACCTTGCGCAAGCGTGTGGACAGCTATTTTACTACCAATAATATCTCTAAGCACGCGAATGCGGCTATGGTCTTCAAGACTTTTTTGTTTTGGGGTGGGTATGTGGCTTTGTATGCGGTCATTGTGTTTGGCGGTTTGGGGCTATGGACGAGCTTTGGGCTGGCATTGGTCTTGGGCTTTTTTGGGGCTATGGTAGGCTTCAATGTATCGCATGATGCCATTCATGGGGCATATTCTTCCCGCAAATGGCTGAACGACTTGATTAGTTTTAGCTTTCATACCTTGGGCGCAAGTCCGTATATATGGCGTATCTCGCACAATGTAGTCCACCATACTTATACGAACATACCAGGACATGACGAAGACATTGATGTAGCACCTGGTCTTGTAAGGCTTTCGCCTGAAGACAAATTGAACTATATGCAACGATTTCAGCATTATTACGCTTTTCTTTTGTATGGTTTGTCTTCACTCTCTTGGGTTTTGCGCAAAGACTACAAAAAATTCTTTCAGCCAAGCATTGGCAACTATAATCACAAACACAAGCCTATGGACTATGTGCGTCTTTTTGGGTACAAGTTCATGTATTATTTCTTGTTTATTTTCGTGCCTTTGTGGGTAATGCCTATCACATTTGGGCAATGGCTTGTCGCTTTTCTTTGTATGCACTTCATAAAAGGGGCTACGATAGGTTTAGTTTTCCAGCTTGCGCACGTAGTAGAAAGCACCTCCTTTCCTACCACCAACGAACATGGCGACATCGAGGAGGCGTGGGCTATCCACCAAATGCAAACTACTGCGAACTTTGGCAGGAAAGACTGGCTGACAAATTATCTCTGTGGTGGATTGAATATGCAAATAGAGCATCATCTTTTTCCTACAGTTTGCCATATACACTATAGGGCGATTTCAGATATTGTCAAAGAAACTGCTATAGAATTCAATGTGCCTTATTTAGAAAATACTTCTTTTTGGACTGCGATAGGTTCTCACTATCGTATGTTGCATAAATTTGGGGCAGAGGAATGGGCTTTAAGACATTCTGTGCAAAACGCATAATAAAACTCAGTCCTTACATTTAAAAACACCCATGTTGCGCTTAGTTGTAAACTAAACACAACATGGGTGTTTTATTAGAGTTCTTGCGAAAGTGCTATTTTTCGCAAGAAGTAGTCGCCACTGACTACCCGTATATCATCTGAAAACTTACTGACTTACCTGCCTGATGACATATACGAGTGCGCCTATCACGCCCAAGACTGCAAATATTATCGTAAAAACAGGTATTTTGCCTAAAGGAAAATAGCGGTCTAAACCTATCCCTATGACCAAACTGATGGCTATAAACCCCAACATTTGGAATCCTAAGCCAGAAAAACGGGCATAATCTTTCTTGTCTGTGTATTTGCCTTTAGTTGGCATGGGTATTCGTGTCTTTTTTGGCAGTAGAGTTTTGCGTGCCATGTGCTTGGTCGCGGATAGTAATTTCTTTTACCAATGCACCCATTTGGCATTTGCCATTGAATATTGCGCCTGCTTCTACTATCAATTTTTGACAAATAATATCACCATTGATGATGGCAGTAGATTTGAGTGTGAGGATTTCGGCTATCTCTACAGTACCTTTTACCTCTCCTGCTATCTCTGCGCTTTGTGCCAATATATTGCCTTGCACAAAAGCACTTTCGCCCAAGCTGGTCTTGCCTTTGCTACGCAAATTTCCAAATATTTTGCCTTCCAAACGTATCGTACCAAAGGTTTCGACATCTCCTGTGATAGCCGCACCTTTGGCTATGTGCGTGTTCGAGCTACTTAGTTCGTGTGTATTTTGGGTTTCTTTGTTCCCACCAAACATTGCCATAGTTATACTTGTTTAAAAAATTTGGGCAAAGATACATCAAAACCGTAATATTTACTAACTTTGTATCACTTAATCTCTAATTATTTCGTTGAATCTTTATGTACTCAAAAAGAAGACATTTTAAGGGGTTTGTCTAACTATAAGGTAGGTATGAATATGGTAGGCAAGGACAGGTTAGGTGCGTATACTAACTTTTGGTATATTTGCAAATAAATAAACGTAACTATTTAGCCCCCAACCCCAAAGGGGAGTTTTCACATAACTTTTAGTTTAAACTTACCTACCAAAACGCTCAAATAGACGAAAAATAGAGGGGCTTCTCCCCCTTTGGGGCAGGGGGCTAAATAGTTAAAAATAAACAAAAAAAATATATGCCTAAAAAAGCACAAAAAGCCCTCAAAAACTACGAAATATATAACAAAACTTGCCTCAATTTAGAAGAAATAGCAGACAATAGCATAGACGCACTTATCACAGACCCGCCTTATGGGATTTCTGTATTCAATGAAACATGGGACAAGCCCAAAGACCAAGACGTACCCAATCCAAAGATTTGGGCAGATTGTTTGAGAGTCATGAAGGCAGGTGCATTTGGCTTAGTTTTTTCTTTTCCGCGTGTGATGCACCGCGTCATGTGGCATTTGGAA